>DATHPO010000253.1:0-24290 GCA_035483835.1 Terriglobales bacterium | reverse complement strand
CGCCGTACATTCACGACTCCCTCTCCTCGTCCTGCTTCCTCTTGGGCGCAGGAACAAATGACCTACCGTGAAGCTGCTTAGTGCTTGCTTTGGGGGAGTACAGAACTGGGGACTGAAACCAACTAAGAACTGGGGATTAGTGTTTGAACCGGGGCTTGACTACTCTTCGACAGCGTTGGCTTGCCGCACCGCCCCGGGACCGTATCGCTGGTAATAGTTGCTGTGATCCGTATTCGCAGAGGAGTTCACCACGGCGCCCAGCAACTTGGACTGCTCGAGCGCCTGCAAACCCCGCTGTAACATTCGCTTCTTGGTGGTTCCTTCTCTCGTTACCAGGAGAATGCCGTCCGCCAATCGTGCCCAAACACTGGTATCGGCTAACGGCAGGATTGGAGGAGAATCGATGATGATCCAATCAAACCAGCCTGAGAGTTGATTCAGGAGTTCGGAAAGCCTGCCGGACTGCATCAGTTCAAGGGGATTCTCCGGTGGCCGGCCAGCCGGCAGAAACCACAAGTTCGGACCTTCCAGGCGGTAGATATGCTTCATCGGGCGGGGATCGCCTTTCAACCATTCGCTAAGGCCAGGAATACTGCCCAGCCCGAACTGCTTGCTCAAAGACGGACGCCGCAGATCGCCTTCCAGAAGCAAAATCTTCGGCTGCTGTCTCCTGGCCAAAATGGTCGCTAGATTTGCGGAGACTGTGCTCTTTCCTTCCTCGGGAATCGTGCTTGTGATCAACAGTCTCTTGAGCGGACGGCTGTGCTGAAGTTGTCTCAAGCGAACGCCGAGAAAGCGAAACTTCTCCGCGCCGAAACTTTCCGGTGCGGTGAGGCATACCAACTTACTGTGCTGCGGCAGGGACACGGGCAACGACTGGAACTGACTTAAGTCGTTCTGAGTGAATTCCTGCTGACCGAAGTCCTGGGGAGCAACCTCGGTCGCCGGGAAATCCTTCGGGGCAAGAGCGGTCGCCTCGCGCTCTACCACTTGCAAAAGTTCGGTTGCAAGTGCCGGAGGCGCCGACGTTGTGCCCGACCGCTCCGACTCGGATCTCTGTAACGCTTCAAATATACGGCTCATGTTTACTGGCTCCGGTTGCTGCAGCTGCTCGTGGTTCTCCCTGGCTCGATTGCAGTTTTTGCAGATAATCGTGCAGGAGGAGCAGAGTTTTCGCTGCTCGGCGCGCGTCGCTTTCCTCGTTGCTGCTGGCGGCCTCTACCTTGGGCTGGTGAATCACACCGAGCCGGAAGTCGGCAGCGATATCCTCAATGATATCCGGCGTCACGCTGCGGACCTGTCTGGCGTATGCCGTGATCAGAGCGTTTTCGCAGACCGTGTTGATCAGGCGCGGAATCCCCCGCGAATGCCGATGCACCCTCATCACTGTGTCGGCGGGAAAAAGTACGACGGCATTGGAATTCGCGCCAGCGAGTTGCAAGCGACGTTGGATGTAACCCGCCGTTTCGTCCAAACTCAATGGCAGCAGCTGCGAACGCAAAGCAATTCTCTGCTTCAATTGCCGCAACTCGATGGAATCGAGCTTCTTGTCCAACTCAGGTTGTCCTACCAGCAGGATCTGAAGCAACTTCTCGCTTGTCGTTTCGAGGTTCGTCAGGAGACGAATCTCTTCCAGTATTTCTGTCGAAACGTGGTGCGCTTCGTCCACCACCAACACGGTGGTGAGTTTCTTTTGATGGCGCGAAATCACGTAATTGCTCAGTACCAAAAGAAGCTCGCTCTTGTTTTTGCCCGTTACATTCAGCCCAAAATCACCGGCGACATATTGCAAGAACTCAACCGGCGAGAGCCGGCTGTTGAATACGTAGGCGTAAGCGACATCGCTCTGATTCAGCAGCTGCAGCAGGCAGCGGACGAGCAGTGTCTTGCCAGTACCGACTTCTCCGGTCATAACCACGAATCCCTTGTGACGTCGCACGCCGTAGTACAACGCGGCCAGGGCTTCGTTGTGTCTCCGGGTAGGAAAAAGAAAATACGGATCCGGAGTGATCTCGAAGGGATTCCGCTTCAGATTGTAGAAAGCTTTGTACATGGACTGCCCACACTAACCACGCAAGTAGCTTATCGCCGATCCGGCAAGAATAGTTGCAAAAACGAGACCCGCCGCTACCCAGCCCACCCAGATCTCCCTCTCTTGCTTTCTCTCCTCTTCCGGACTGGTGATCGGCGGGATCTCTGAAATCACCGTAACCGGAAGCAGTTCCTTGAGCGCTTTCTCATTGTAGAGACGATCGTCTAGGAATTCCGTCCCGCCGGCAAACGCGCCACCTAACGCGATTCCAATGCCCAGACCCATACCGCAAAACTTGAGGCGATTCGGAAAATCAGGCTTCGCCGGCAGACTGGGAGGATCAATCATCTGGAAGTGTTCGCCTTGCTGCAGCAATTCCATGCTCGTAGCCATCTGAGAAGAATTTTTCTTTTTCAGGAGCTCGGCATAGTCTGCCTTAGACTGTTCGTAGTTTCGGGTGAGGTCTGCGAATTGTTGCTCGCGCACGGGCTCCTGGTTCAGACGCCCCTGGTACTCATTAACCTTCGCCTTCAAGTCGGCAATTGTGTGTTCCTTATTGCTGATGTCAATCTGATTGGCTTTCAGCTGACCTTGAAGCTGAATCGTGGCAGCCCCATCCCTGCTATCCAAATCGTCCGGGGCGGACACGGACGGGTTGCCATTCCCAGAGGTCGTGGCCGCATTGGTCCTCAGGTCGGCAAGGGCTTGCTCCCGCATCTTTTCCATCCGCGCAATCTCATCCTTCACTTTGCGAACGTCAGGATGACGATCTGTGTAGTGGGAGCTGAGATCGGCCAGCTGCGCTTTGAGTTTATCCAGCTGTTGGTCCAAAGCGGGAATTCCTACAGGCGTACCGTCCCCCTTCTTGGTCGTTCTCTGCAGAACGCGGGACTGCTCCAGCATCGATTGCAAGTAAGCGTTTTGCTGCCGATCCGCGTTGAGACCATCCTGCTCGTTCTGCAGTTGGGACTGGAGTCCAGATAGAATTTGGACATTACTTGTCAGTTGCGTCGGCAACTCTCCCAAGTGCTGATCTTTGAAGGCTCGAACCTTTTCTTCCTGCGCGGCCAAGTTCTGCCTTGCTGTTTCCAGCTGTTGTTCAAGAAACTTTGTCGTATCTTCGGACTGCTGCTGCCGCAACTCCAGATTCTCGCTGATGAACAGGTTGGTCAGCTCGCTCGTCACCAGCTGCGCAGTGTGAGGATCGTGAGCAGAATAATAGATATTGAACGAAGTGATCTGATCGTGTGCCCCTCGTACTAGCTCAATCTCGATATCCTTCCGCATACGCTCGACCAGTTCATCCTCATTCAGCCGACCGCGTTTGTCGGGATACAGTTTGAGTTCCTCGATAATATGAAGCAGGCGCGTGCGACTCAAGATCTGCTGTGTTATGCTCTGCAACCGAGCTTGCAGATCATCCGTTACGTTCGGGGTTACATAATCCTTTGGCATGCTCGGTTGTGCCACCAAAATCAGTGTGCCCGATCTGTAACGCGCGTGCAGAACCCAACTCGCACTCCAGACTACGAGCCAGCCCAGAAAAAAAGGTATTAAGAAATACATGTGCCGACGACGAATCACCCCAAGATACTGTTCCAGGTTGATACCTTCTCCCGGTTTCTCTTCGAATTCATCTACCATACATGCCTTCTCGGACTACCGTCCCAATGGTCTTGAAAACTGATACGAGATCAAAACTGCCACGCGATTTCGGTTGGGGGCGATGGATATCGCCTCGATGTCGTTGTAGGCCTGATGGAGACGCGTATATTGCGCCTGCAGGCTGAAATGTTCACCGATCTGGCGCTGCACAGAGGCGTTCCCTGAGACTGTCTGCCCACCGGTGTTAAACCCAGGCAATGGGTCGAGAACGTCGTTGTTCGCGTAACTCCCGCCAACTGACATGCTTAACGTACGCGTGAATTGCCGGCGAAATGTCCCGTTCGCGCTGCTGTAGTTGACTGCGCCAACCAAGCCACCACCGCTATTCACAAATCTCGAGTAGCTGGCTGCAAAACTGGTGAGCTTCCCCTGCCAACTCATGCTCGCACCACCCGCCGGAGACCACCCGGTCATCGTCGGGAGCCCGACTTGAACGGTGTTCGAATACTGCGGTCCGCCAAAGACAGAAATCGAAAGCGTCGGCTTCAGATAGACGGTATAGAAAAGGTAAATGCTGTTTGTCTGAGTCTCGCTTTGCCCGACCGTCGGATAGGCGAGGAACATCTGGTATTGGTACGTGACCCCGATGTAGTGCATTTTCGAGAGTCGGTGATTATAAAAAGCCGATCCGCCCCTCGAACTAGAGTCGAACAAACCCGGAACCTGTGCTGCGTCCGGATAATGCAGATTCGTAAAGGTTCCGCTGGCTCCGACCATGTCGTTCGCGCTGAACTGGTAAGCGAGGGAGACGTTTGCGTTGTTCGTGAGCGTATCGGCAATCGGCGCAATCACGGAATTATTGGGCACAGTTACTCCGCCCGAGACGGGGCTCGCGAGGTCGGAGGTTGGCTGATTGAGGACGTTCGACGTCTTCATGAACGTGTCCCGCATGGTCATGGTTACATGTGGGCTCAACCGGTAGCTAAGATTCACACCCAGATTCTGGTCAGCTTGATTGAGCGAGCTCGTCTTCTGGTAGAACGTGAACCCCGGACTATAATTGAAAACCCAATGCAGTCGTGACCGAGTCTGGTCCAGCGAAATCGTAGGCCAAATTGAATAGCTCACATCGCTGATCGGCTGGCCGTTCGTGCCGGTCGTTGCATCGGAATCATAGGCCGTACCAAATGTCAATCCTCCGCGCAGATAATTTGAGCGCGTCTCAGAGGTAAATCCCATCGAGTATCCTTGTCCGCTGATTGGAGCGGGGGTCAACATGGCTCCACCGTTGCCACTGGGGCCCGTTGCGGCTGCCTCGGCGCCGCCCGAGTCTGCTACCTGCGCCCAAAGGGGGCACACAGCCAACAAAATGATACCAACGAAAACTCGGATTAGCATGCCTGCTGTCACGGGACTACGATGGTGTCACGCGGCTGAAGTTTTATGTTTTGCGAGGAGTCCTTGCCCTTGATGACTTCTTTGTAGTTAAAGGGCAAGCGCACCTGTGAGCCGTCAGAATTCTGGCGAAGTACGTAGATCGATTTTTGCTTGGCAAAATCTCGGAAGCCACCGGCGAGAGCAATCGCGTCCAACACGGTCGAAGAGTTTGTCAGCGGGTACGACCCGGGTTTCGATACCATGCCGAGGATGTTGAATTTCTGGCTCTTGATTTCTGTGACGATAACGGTAACTTCCGGCTCGGAGATGAAGCTTTGCAGTTTGGTCGCCAGCTCTTTCTCTAATTGATGAGGCGTCTCCCCGCTCGCCTGCACTTCGCCGGCTAAAGGCAGTGATATCTTGCCATCGGAACGCACCGGAACCGTCCGGGATACATCCGGTTCTTTCCAGACATTGATCGCCAGGACATCGTCAATACCGATAATGTAAGTGTCATCGTGGGCTCGGACTGGAGAACTGCTGGTACCAGGGTCAGAAGGAACAGTCTGCGCGTCCGGTTTTGTGCCGCTTGCGCCTTTCGCTGGGGCAGTTTGCGCGGTTAGGCAACCAGGGATCAACATGCAGACAACGAACATCACTGCCCGCTGCCAGCCCATCTTCCTCTGTGGGATTGTCATGGTTTGCTCCAAACTGAGCAATTGTAACGCGCAGATCCTCATCTGACGCTAAATCCGCTTTCCGTTGCCCTTGGTGCCGTTTCCGGGAAATGCGGGCAGATGGGCTTCTGAAGAGCTCATGTGGTATTGATCGATCTTATACAGCAGAGTCCGATAGCTGACCTTCAGCAGCCGCGCTGCGGCTTTTCGGTTCCAGCCGGTTTTCTGGAGAGCGGTGGAGATCGCATTTCTTTCCGCTTCAAACCGAACACTTTGCACCAGCGACTTGAGCGAGTTGACGCCGGAAGTCTGACCGCCGTTTCCGTTGCCGTTCCCGCGCCCGTCCAAGACGGCCAGGTCTAGATTAGAATTCTGTGCCGTTGGGCCAACATGCGCGGATGAATCTTCCGGTTTTTGCGTTCCGAGAGCTAGTTCCTTGTCTCCCATGACCAAGTAGCGTTTCACGAACTCCTCAAGCTCGCGCAGATTACCCGGCCAAGAATAAGCATGGCAGGCCTCGAGCACGGCAGGCGAAAAAGTGCGCGGAGGCATGCCATAGTGCTTTGCCAGATGGTGCATGAAATGGCGAAGCAGGACGGGAATCTCATCCTTGCGCTGGCGTAACGGTGGGGCCTGAACGGTGAAAGCGCTCAAGCGATAATAGAGGTCTTCCCGCAGCTTCTTTTCAGAAAGCGCGCGCTCGATGTTGGCGCTAGTTGCCGCCAGAATTCGGACATCGACGTTGACCGCAGTGCCGCTGCCTGGCCGGAAGAACTGCTTGTTCTGCAATACCTGCATCAGCTTGCTCTGGACGCTCGCGGGCATCTCGGTGATTTCGTCAAGCAGAACCGTACCTTGTTCGCATAGTTCGAGTTTCCCAGGCTTCGATCGCACGACTCCCGAATCATTCCGCTCGCATCCGAAGAGCTCGGTCTCAAGGAGGTCGCCGGGTAGCGCCGCGCAATTCACCTTTAGAAACTTGAATCCGGACCGAACCGACAGCTTGTGAATGAGCCGAGCGGCGGTGTCTTTTCCGCTCCCGTTCTCTCCCAGGATGAGCACTGGAACATTGGCTTGCGCGAGCAATTCCGCCTGGGCACGCAGCTTGCGCATGACCGGACTTGCGCCCACAAAGAAAGCGTCGTCGCTGACCTGCTCAATGTCCTCGCTTGCCAGATCCATATCGAAGGTATCGTTCCGTGAGCTGAGCTGGCCCCGAATCACGCCCTCCAGTTGCTCGTCGTCGACTGGCCGAACCAAATAATCCTGTGCACCCAGCCGGGTCGCCTCATTCTTTTTCCCGGCATCATCGGGATAGCAAAGCAAGATGATCGGTAGGTTAGGACGAAGTCTGCGCAGCCAGCGCAAAATGTGCAGGCTGTCTGCATCTCCGCGTGGCAAATCCAGCAGAAGCAGGTCTGGCGTAAAGCCCTCCTGCACGGACTCCAAGGCTTCCCAACCGCTGCCCACTGTCTCCAGTTGCCAGGAATTCAATTCCCCGAGCGACCAGAGCGAGCGAACCAGCGTGGGTTCCTTGCTGACTATCAGCAGGCGTACCGTTTCGATTGCATTTTCTGTCACAGGATTAACTTTCCTTTGGGAGACGCCGTGGGAAAGGGAGGTGTAAGAATTCTAAAGCGGTTCGACGTCGTATCCCTGAATGCGAACGGCTAAAGATCTTTGAATTGCGTCAACCGAGACCACCAAGGTGCTGTCGTCATTTCGCGCCAGAAGAATGCCTTCGACGCCGTCCAGGGAGCCGCCGCGCACTCGCACTCGCTGCCCGATCTGAAGAAATGGATGGGCGCTCCAGGGTATCTGCTGCCCTATCAGGGTTCGAACGGCCTCGATTTGCGATTCAGCGATTGGAGTTCCCAGTCCGCGGGCGCCAACAAACTTAAACACGCCGTCGATGCGAAGCACCCGCAATCTCTCCTCGCCCGTCGGAGATAGTTTCACAAACACATAACAACCAAACAGCGGCAGCTCTACGGATTTCCGTCGGTCGCTCCAGCGATGCACCTCGGTCACCAGCGGCAAGAAATTCGTTACCCCTAGTTCGCGCAGCCGGTGGGCGACGACTCGTTCATGTCGCGCGCGGGTGTGCACCGCATACCAGTGTTCGACGCTGGGTTCAGCGATTGGCGCCATATTCGGGGACTCCCACGACTGGTTGCCGGCACTCATAGCTTCGCCCTCTCAGTCACAACGTGACCTCTATGCCTAAGGAAATAGCCCAAGACAAGACGGTGCATCTCAAAACTGGGGGAACCGGGGGAACCTTCTCTATGAACCAGGGGGAGGATTTAATCTCTATTAATCCTATCGAGATTATTACAAATCACTCTTCGCGTCAAGCGGGATGCGCACCGGTTACAGGAACTGTAAATTCCCCTGCGCTATACTCCGTGGTGTAGCGCTAGCACTCGGATTGCTGCACAAAAATAGCCCACTGACACCTAAGATTTCTGCTTACCGGGCACGGGGGATGGGAACTCGGCTTTGAGTTGTTGCCCGAAAGTGAACGTAGACTACAATCGTATGCAGGTTGCTGCAAGAGGTACAGGCTCTCAGCGACGGACTTCTCACATCCGCCAGAGTGCACATTCCCAGCTTGACAAGACGCAAAGCCTAGAGAAGGAGTTCTCATTCGGTAGAGAGCATTGGCGTTTCCCCAACTCGGGGAACTGACGCTTCCCCCTCCCGTCGCGCTTGAGAACGTGTGCCGACCTAACGATTCAATCCTATGATTCTAAAAAGGTAACCAAGACAATGCAAATCATCGAACGACCTGGGGAATGTCCACATCAGCACAGAATTGCTAAAGGGGAAGCCGGATGCGATTCACGTAAGTTGCAGCCGGTTGCAACCGGTGCAAAGACTTGCGACCTTTTGCTTGCATTCCGACCAAAAATACAGTAGACTCCCCTCGTTGCTGCTGGTTTCGTAAGTTCGCCTCGGCATCCTTATTTTGTAGTTGACGTTTTCGTACCCTCCCCCGGACCGAACAAGTTTTGTTTCCCCCACCTGAGGGAGAGCCCCCATACCCAGGAAGGCTTGTTTCGATTGTGGCACGAGTTGATTCGGTTCCAGTTCGGAACCTATTCGCGAATGGTGTCGCTGGAGAAACTGATGGAGACCCAACGTACGAGGGACGAAAAGATTCGCGTTTTGGTTGCGGACAACACCCGGGTCCACACTCAGCTGCTCGCGGACGCGCTGAAGCGGGATCACGGATTGGATGTGATCAGCGCAGATTCCGATTCCCACGGTCTGATGGCGGCGGCGGCGGCACATAAAGCCGATGTTCTGTTGCTCAGTTCCAATCTGGACGAGGAACCCCTTCGTGCCTTTGAAGTTCTGCGAGAACTACGAGCATCGCATCCTCAGACCCGTGCTGTAATATTGCTGGATTCTTCGAAGCGTGAAACGATCCTGCACGCCTTTCGCGCCGGTGCGAGAGGAATCTTCAGCCGCCACGAGTCCGTCGATTCGCTTTGCAAGTGTGTTCGCAGTGTTCATGAGGGACAAATCTGGGCCAGCAGCCAGCAGATGTCGTTTGCCGTGGAAGCCCTCGCTTCTTCACCCACGGTTCGAGCGGTGGACGCCAAAGGTCTCGACGTGCTTTCCAAGCGCGAGATGGAGGTCGTTCGCTGTGTGGCGGAGGGGCTCACCAATAGAGAAATCGCCGAGCGTCTCGCCTTGAGTCAGCACACGATCAAGAACTATCTGTTCCGCGTGTTCGATAAGCTAGGCGTTTCCGGCCGTGTAGAACTTCTGTTCATGACACTGAGCCATGCTAGCCCCGCACAATCGCTGGCTGCATCATTGTTTGCGAGCCCTAGCAATGGCGCTCGCCACGATAAGGCGACGCTCGCCATCTGTGAAAAAGCCGCTGAGCAGGGCCTGCCCACTGCCCAACTCGCCCTAGCACAACTTTACGCGGCTCGTCGTGCTGGACTGAAGGACCTGGTGCATGCCTATATGTGGTTCCTGATCGCCGGTGAACAAATCACCCAGGCCAAGAACCATATCAACCAGTCCATGACCATGGAGCAACTCCTCGAAGCCGAACAACGGGCCGCCGAGTGGATTAGAAAGACGAAAAAGATTCCATCTTCCTCGATCGAAGATCCCCCTGGATACCGACCCACGAGGGAGAAGGGCGCATCTACCGCCTGAGTTAGAGGAAGAGGTTGGTGGCGAAGCTTGCACACCTAACCGAAGTTGACTGGGAGGAAGTGCTTCTGCCAGAAATCGAGTGCCGGCAGAAACTAGCGTAAGGAAGTGGTGTTTCGGCCCGATGCCGTGTTTGCCAAACCGGAGATCTACGAGGCCCTGGAAGAACAGGGATTGAAATGCGCCATTCGGCTTCCGGTCTGGGCGGGTTAGGCTCAGTTCTAAGTGGTGGAACTGAGAAGGCTTTCTAGCTTTCTCATCGGGCTTGTGCACTTCACCGCAATCCCAAATCCCCCTTCAGGCCTGATCGGCTCAACCCGCACTACTTCACCTTCGCCTGCTAGTTCAACCGGGAGATCGAACTGGCGACTTCGCAGAATCAAGACAAAGCTTACTGAGCTGAATTCAGGGATCTGCAAAGGGGCCTCTAACAACAGGCCCCCGACACTGACATTTCTGCTGACGGTATCGACCTCAGAGACCAGTTCACTGGAAACCTTCACATGGGCTGGATATCTGAGGTTGAAACGACGGTACTTGCGTTTCTGCTGAGCCGTAGGACGTGTCGTGTTGTCTTGCGGGTGCATACTCAGTCCTCGCTTATTAGTTAGGAGCAGCACTTCAGCTACCGAGTGCACTGCGCGACCTCAAAAGATAGTGCCGACATTTGTACCACCTCAAGTCGATAGAACTTCATGGAGAAGGGATCACGACTTGCACAAAGTTCGAAGCCCCGCTATCCGGTCCACTCGCAGTGGCCGCAGTCACGAAGTAGCAATAGGTTCTTAGGGCCTGGACTTGAGAGTCGGTGTAAATGGTGCTCGCGACCGACGCGATTACCGAGCACGTGCCACCCCGAGCGCAACGATGGACATTATACTTAACGACTCCGGGGGAGTTGCTAGCCTTCCAGGATAAATTGACGCGATGTTGTTGCACCGGCGTGGTGGGCGTTGATTGTGACTTCACGCTGGTGGAATTTAGAGCACTCGCGACGCACAGCATGTCATCAGCTGTCTGCGGTATCTTGTTTCCTGGCCTGCTTACTGAGGACTGGGTTTTGTCCTCTGATGGGTGTCGAACCTGCCCATTTTGGCTGCTCAATTGAATCGGGATTGTGAGAATCGCCAAGACGATCCCCGCTGCAGTCGTGGCGATCTTGATTGATTTGAGATAGCGGTGCATTTGTGACTCCTTCCTGCTCGGCTGCACACTATCAATCGGCAACGACGTATGTCGCTGCTACATCGATGCTCGAAGGTCAAGCATGGACATGATCCGGTCGAGTTGGTGGCGCCCAGTTTTGAAATGAAAACCGTCGGACCTCTCGATTAAACGGGAGTCGCTAGGATTTTCCGAGCTAGATGCCGGACTATCCGATATGGCGGTATAGGAGCTTGCCAACTTCTATCAGCGCAACATTTGGGGCGGCAGAGACGATTTGCCTGGCAAGGCGCTTCTTCCAGCTAGCCTTCGGACGGCTCGGACGGTGGGGATAGGTCCAGTAATGGAGTAGCGCTCTCTGCCCGCCCCAGTGCTCCTTGAAGGCGATGAGCCCAAGGTTCTCTGTGTCCGAGCGTCCTAGGTCGAACTCCTCCAATCCGCCGTCTTTGGCTTCCTGTATGGTCTTCCAAAACAGGAGCGTTGTTCCGCCGAATTGGTTGGACTTGGCATCGCTGCAACCGTACTTATAGACCATCGATTTCTTGTGCGAAAGCGTGAGAATGCTGGCAACTGCTACGCCATCCTTGGACGCCACGCGAATCTTAAGGTCCTTGCCAAAAGCCGCGATCAAGCCTCGAAACCAGCTCAGGGGCTGCGGGGGCAAGGAATGCCGTCGGCGGGTCAGCACGAGCAGCCGGTAGAACTCCTGGAGCAGGTTCTCCGAGGTTCCCTCTTCATATTTCAGCTTCTCGCGTTCGGCACGTCGAATCTTTCTCTGGACGCAATCTTTGTGGAAGCTACGAAACAACTCCTGCGCGCTTCGACGCAGATCCAGACGATGGAAACAATACGTAACGCCTCTGGCGAGCTTCGTATGGCCACTCGGCTCATGGGAAACAGGTCTAATCTCGATGCATTTCCAGTTATCTTTGTCGACGTTCTGCCGCATGTACAGAAGCATTTCATCAAGCTCGCCCGAACTATCGACTAACGGCTCGCAGTGATCGGAAAACGGCAAGGATACAAGACGTTGACCGGTCAACCAGCTCTTAATGCGGCAGAAGACGAGGCCATTCGTCAGGCGTGCTCCGGGAGGGCAAGTGGTCACAACGAAAGGTATATAACCGTACACTGTGCGTAAGGCCTGCAGCCAGTTTGGGCTATGAAATACCGACGCTCGCGGATGACTCTCAACCAATGCGGGCCAGCGAGGATCGTGGAGCGGATCGATCTCGAAAGTGCGCGCTGCATCACTTTCGACATTGTCCTCAACAGACAATGTCCTGAAAGTGGCCGGCTCTGCTCCCGCAGGGCCTGTCGTGTTCCATACAGTTTCGTTAACGGTTCTCATTCATTTCACCAGATCAGCTGCAACTCACGCCCTCGAGCCTGGTCAACCCAGTTCTGGTCGCCGAGCCTAGGAGTAATCGCTCAACTCATTGTTAAGAAAGCGAGCACGCGGTTCCGTTCGCAAGAACCGTGCCGTGTTTCCTGCCAAGATCGCTTTGGCTGGTACCTCTTTGGTCACTGTGCACCCATGATGGCGTTTTCTCCGACTACCCGTTAGATAGAATGATCGCTCCAAAGCCGATGGAAGCCTTTCAGCACTGTCTTGTTTCCTGGCCTGCTTACTGAGGACTGGGTTTTGTCCTTCGATGAGTGTCGAACCTGCCCATTTGGGCTGCTCAGTTGAATCGGGATTGTGAGAACCGCTGCGGAAAAAAACAAACAGGGCGACTACGCGCTCGAGTTAGTGACGCCCAATTTTGTAGGGAAGGCACCCGACCCCGATGGTAGTTTCGCCAGCGATGTTAACGGCTTTCAAGAGAGTCGGTTGTCTTCACATGCCAGGCACCGAGTTCTTTGTCCGTGTTCCCGGTACAGGGCCGCCAACCAGTTTGGATGGTGATAAATCAGCGCATGGGTGTGGAGAGAAACAAATGCCTCCCGGCGCGGTCTCTTTGGAAATTAATTTCAAAAGTCCGCAGTCTTGAAAGCGGGACGGTCGACGGTTCTGAAATCATAGCCGCTACTTGGTCGTTGCTGTCCACTATGAAATCGACCTATTCGATCGTGGAGGCGGACGAGGACCGCTTTAGTTCGATAGCCAGTTGGCCAATCTCCTTCGGCATTGGACTTGTATTCGTCTGCCTTGGATGACTTTCTGGTAGAGCAAAGTCGATGGTTCCAGGTGGTTCGACGCTATCGAAGCGCTCGGTCGAAAGGGAGTCCACCAGGTCCAAATACTCCTGATTCGTCTGGTCCCAGCTATTGCGCTCCGCATACCGATAGCCGCGCGCGACGAGCGTTTGCCGGAGCTCGTGATTACTTACAAAGCAATTCCCTTGCTCCAGCGACCGGGCAGATACTGTGTCGCGCCAACTGTGATTCGACACAATGACGTGGTCGACAAACCTCGCAGACATTTTCGCGATGGCTTGCAGCAGCTTGACATAGGCCGTTCTCAGCGTCGTCTTAAACTCGTTCGCGAACCGCTCCGGGACGATGTCATGAATATCAAGAATAAGTCTCGCGCCAGTCAGTTTCGGATACCATGCCGCAAACACCAGAAAATCAGGCATGTTGTGGACGTGAATGACGTCGTACCGATTCCGGATGTGGAGCCGTGCCATCGAAACTGACGATCTGCACAGGAAGCGTAATAAACGCAAAGCATCAGTCCACTTGCTAAGATCGTTAAAATCGCCGTTCTGGATCCGGGATACGGTGATTCCATTGATCTGCTTTTCGTGCTGCCGGGAGGGGCCGTACAGTGCGATCACGTCCACCCGGTCTCCTCGCTTGGCCAGCGTTTCCGCGTAACGCCGGACGCGGTTGTCAGATTCATAGTTGGTATAGGCCAGCATGCATATCTTCTTGCGCGTATTTCGGGATGAAGCCGGGATTTTGTCGCAGTAATATCGGGCGACTTCTCTTGGTTGGGCAGTCCAGTAGCTGCCCTCATATTTCTCACGCAAATGGTGCAGAAATTCCTCGTAATGGGAGACGGGGAATTCGTCTCGAGCTTGTTTTTTCCCGAAGCACATGTAGTCCGGATGAGTATTCAGCAAAACCATCCCGCCGTGCTCGGCAATCCAATCAACCTTTCGTTTCCAAACGTCTATGGTCGATTCGCGAAGAACCTTGAACAGATTAAAATCCTGAACGAGCGTATACGGAAGCTCCACATAGCCACTACCGTTTGCCCCCGGCACCCAGAATGGAAAGATGGTCCCTATACCATCCGGTTCAGGCTCAAAGGGATCCGTATCAAACGTCGAAGAGTCATATTCCATGCCCAGTGCGTGGAGCCAACCCAGCCGGTGCTGCATCAGAGGCGAACGAAATCCAGAAGCGTTCCACTGCCGCGCATAGTCATTGATCCGGCGGGCGTCTGCCGCAAACTTGGCTTTGGAGTTGTAGAGCTTGCCGTTATGCTCCAAACCGTGCACACCGACTTCGAATCCCGCACGTTCCAACATCTCCCTCACTCTATCGGGCAGACGGTATTCACCTTCTGGCACAAAGTTGAAGCACGAGCGAAATCCGTGCTTCAATTCGAGGTTCATCACTTGTTCGACGCGTGACAGGCCTTTGATACCCTCGACATCATGGGTAAGAACCAAGGCGAATCGCTTGCCTTCGGGCCAACCTGGCCAATTGGGCGGAGTGGCGCCCGATTTCGGATCGATTGGCCACACGTCGGCGAAGGCCCTCCGTCGACGGTTGGCTCGCCATCGTCGCAACGCCAGACGCAATTCCCACGGAATAATCGGCTTAGAAAAGTAATAGGCTCTGCTTAGGAACATAATGAAGACCCTCGTCGGACCTGGCTATTGCAAGGGGCAGTCGTTAGGATTTTCCGAGCTGCGTAGATGAAGATGGGACTGGAGATTTTGCGGCGATATCCGATTTTCGCATTTTGTCGAATTTCTAAAACAGGGAAAGTGAGTCCGGCTAAAAGACCGGCGCATGGAGGACTAATCGAAATCGAAGGATGGGCTGAGACGCTAACCTCAATACGCACCCTCGCCCATGAGTACTGCGCGAGGTGTAAGCATGAGGATCTTGATGTCGAGCCAGAGAGACCACGACTTGGCGTATCGCAGATCCAGCCGGACCATTTCATCGAATTTGACGCGGCTTCGGCCGCCAACCTGCCACACCCCAGTAATCCCAGGCTTGACTTCCAATACCCGGCGGCGGTGCCACGTCTGATAAGCTGCGACTTCGTAGGGAATTGCAGGGCGAGGGCCAACCAGCGACATGTCCCCTTTGAGAACGTTCAGGAACTGTGGCAGTTCATCCAAGCTTTTTCTCCGCAGGAGTGCCCCCGCTCGCGTGATCCTCTCATCGTTCGTAAGCTTGTATACACTCTCACCATTCCCGTTCGACGGCTCCGCCTCGCCGGCGATTAATTTCGTCACACACTGTTTGTGAACGCTAGGATCATTGTCGATGTGCATCGACCGGAATTTCAGGAACGTGAAGTGTTTACCGTACTGTCCAACCCGTTGTTGTCTAAAAAACACGGGGCCGTCGGACGACGCTTTAATCGCCAGCGAAATAATCAAGAAAAGAGGCGTGCAGATGATCAGCGCCATTGCGCTGCCGACGACATCCATCATTCGCTTTGCCACGTCGAGAAACCGTCTGGTACTGTCGCGGCTGGACAGGTCAGGGTACAAGGTCGGATTGATCGGACGCCCTGAAATGTCCCCATCCCAATCGTCCGGAAAAAGGTGAAACGACACACTGATTTGATTGAATTGATCGAACGTCAATTTGTCTTTTAGAGTGCCGCTCACTTTGGTTAGCATTGTGCCTAGGATTGAATTCTTGTCATCGATCGCGAGCTCGGTAAACAGCACGCCAACAGTAGCCCGGCTCTTGTACCACCCGGTTACGTCGGTTTCTCGGATGGATGCCAGCAGGGCGGACACGATCCGGTCGAGGGCTTTTCCATTCTTTTCCGACTCCTGCCGGTTACCCGTGTCCAGCAGCATCAGCAAGAACGGTTTTCGGGAGCGCTCTGTTCTCTTACGCTCGATGGAGATCATCCGCCTAAACGTCTCTTCGTTCAGAACCTCGCGTTCTCCAGCCGATACCGACTCTAATAGAAGGGCACCTAGATTTGAACTATTAACCGAATATCGCAGATTCACGAATCCCTCCGCTTGTCCCGCATCCTCTTTCCTGAGGCAGGGCCAATTGTCCGACGTTCATTCTCAATGTGATTGGGGATTTGCACGTTAACCGACTTGCACCTGAGGCGATAAAAGATGGCTGGCTTAACTGGCGTTAATCTTTTGAAGAACTGCCACCCGGCTGTGAAGGAGTACGTGGACGATAGTGATTGTAATAATCGCTATGGGCTGGGTTTGTAGAGCAGTTCAGCAACGTACCAATCAGCTTCGTGGGTTCAAGCACTTCGAGTCCTCTCTGTAATTGCTGCTTCTCGGTTGTACCCGGACGTGTAACCAACAGGATTCCATCTACCTGCCGCATCCAAATGGTCGTGTCGCCGAGAGGTAGCAGGGGAGGAGAATCGATGACGATCCAATCGAACCAAGCGGCCAACTGATCCATGAGCGCAGAGAGTCTTCCGGATTGCAGGATTTCCAGAGGGTTTCTCGGAGAGTTGCCTGCTGGCAGGACCCAGAAGCCTGGGCCTTCGAGATAGTAGATGCTGGTCATTGGACCGCGCTCGCCTTGGAGCCATTCAGAGATGCCCGGAATCCTACCCAACCCGAACATCTGCGATAAGGCCGGTCGCCGCAGGTCTCCCTCCAACAGCAAGGTTCTCTGCGGTGTTTTACGAGCGAGGGTGCAAGCAAGATTGGCAGTCACCATACTCTTGCCCTCTTGAGGAATTGCGCTCGTGATCAGCACTTTCTTGAGAATCCGGTCATGCTGGAGCTGTCGCAATCGAACTCCAAGAAAACGGAATTTTTCCGCTGCCAGACTTTCTTTGCCCGTGAAGCATACCACCCGGCTTTGAGGAGGAAGCAAGACCCGCAGAGATTGGAATTTCCCGAACGGATCCAAACGATTGTCATCTGGCGACTGCTCGGCGGCTTCGGGGGATTTAACTGCCGCAAGCGGCAGCACTCCTGGGAATGGGAATGGTGGTTCATGCTCTGCGATCGCTTGACGCTCGGCAAGCTGCAGCAGCCCAGTCGCTGCTGACAGCGCCGACAAATCAACTCCAGAGCGTCCGGATTCCGATCTTTGTAACGCGTCAAATATATAGCTCATAGTTGCCTGACTTGTCCGATTACCGGAAATGCAAATCTGTGTCGGAGGCGAAGGGCCTTTGCAGCGAGGCATAAACATCCAGCAAGGTGTTCGCAGCAAGCTGGACATCCGTCTCATCGACTTCCTCATCTAGCTCGCTATCTAGCTCACTCTCAAGTGGACGAACCAACTCAAGGCGAAAGTCTTCGGCGATAGAGTCGATGATGTCCGGAGTCACGCTTCGCATTTCTCCTGCGTAAGCGGCCACCAGCGCGTTCTCACAAATGGTATTAATCAAGCGAGGAACGCCTCGCGAATGACGATAGACGGCCGCAATCGTTTGTGCAGAAAACAATGGCGTGGCGGAAGAGTTTGCGCCGGCTAGATGCAACCGCCGTTCCACGTATTCCTTTGTCTCTTCCGGATCCAGTGGCTCAAGCTGCGAGCGAAGAGCAATTCGCTGTTTGAGCTGCCTTAGGCTGACGGTATCCAGCTTCTTGTCCAGTTCGGGCTGCCCGACGAGCAGAATTTGCAGCAGTTTCTCGTTAGCCGTTTCCAAATTCGTCAGCAATCGAACTTCTTCGAGAAGCTCAGTCGAAAGATGGTGGGCCTCGTCCACGATGAGCACAGTCGTCAAATTCTTCAGCCCACGCGAGGCCACGCAATTGCCCAACTCCAGCAGCAACTCGCTTTTGTTCTTGCCTGAAGCAGGCAGCCCGAAATCGCTGACGATGTATTGCAGAAACTCCGTCGGAGACAACCGGCTGTTGAAGAGATATGCGTAGGCAATGTCTTTGCTCTGTTCAAACAATTGAAGCAAGCATCGAAGCAACAGGGTCTTCCCGGTGCCCACCTCTCCCGTCAGCACCACGAATCCCTTATGCCGCCGAACGCCATAATAAAGACTTGCCAGCGCCTCGTTGTGCCGCTTGGTCGGGAAAAGAAAAGCGGGATCGGGCGTCAGCTCGAACGGGTTGAGCGCGAGATTGAAGAAACTCTTGTACATCCAGGCAAACCTACCCGTGCAAGTAGTTGAACGCAGATCCTGCCACAATACTGGCAAATACCAGTCCGGCCATCCCCCATCCCAACCACAATCTCCTCTTGCGATTTCTTTCATCCGATTGATTGAAGATCGGAGGGATCTCGGAGATCGCTGCAACGGGTATTAGATCCGCGATTTCCTTTTCGCTGTAGAGGCGGTCGTCCATCATTTCAAATCCACCCGCGACGACGACCCCTAACACCAGACCGACACCCAATCCGATTCCACAAAACTTGAGGCGGTCCGGAAAAATTGGCTTCAGCGGCAAACCGGGAGGATCAAGGACGCGGAAGCGCTCACCTTGCTGCAAACGTTCCATACTGGTAGCCATCTCTGATTGGTTCTTCTTTTTGAGCAGTTCGTCGTAGTTAGCTTTGGATTGATCGTAGCCGCGGGTCCGATCTGCCAACTGCTGCTCGCGCAGCGGTTCTTGGTTCAAGCGTGCTTGGTAGTCGTTCACTTTAGCTTTTAAGCCGGCGATTGCTTGCTCACGCCCCGTGATTTCGATCTGGTTGGCTTGTAGCTGGCCTTGCGGTTGCGTCATCAGCGAGTTTTGTGAAATATCCGCTAAGTCATTCGTAACGGCGCCGCCATCGGGTTGACGGCCATTGCCGCTGTTCCTCAAGCCAGCAATAAACTGGTCTCTTGTCTTTTCGGTTTTGGCAATCTGGTCTTTCAACTTCCGAAGATCCGGGTAACGATCGGTGTAGCGAGAGCTGAGATCTGCCAGTTGTGACTCGAGTCTGTCGAGTTCCTGGTCAATCGCTGGCAAACCCGTCGGAGCACCGTCGGTACCGCGGGTCGTCCCCTGGAGAGTCCGATATTGATCAATCAGCGTCTGCAGGTAGAGTCGCTGCTGCTTCGCGGCGTTAAGCGAATTTTGTTCGTCCTGCAGCTGTGATTGCAGGCCACTCAGGATCTGAAGGTTACTCGCCTGCTGGGCAGGCAATTCGCCTACATGCTCTCCTTTAAACTCTCGAATCCTTGCTTCCTGGTCCTCAAGACTTTTACCCGCGTCCTCCATCTGGCTCTCGAGAAACTTAGTGGTGTCTTCGGACTGTTGCTGCCGCACTTCCAGATTTTCATGAATGAACAGGTTGGTCAGTTCGCTGGTGACCTGCTGGGCAACGTATGGATCGCGCGCTGAATAGTAAACGTTGAATGCGGTGATCTGGTGGTCGTTTGCGTCACGCACAAGCTCGATCTCAATGTCTTTGCGCATGCCCTCGACTTTTTCGTCTGGTGTGATCTGGCTCTGGTTCCCGCCATAGAGGTTCAACTGGTCAATGATATGAAGAAGGCGCGTGCGGCTGAGAATCTGCTGGGTAATGCTCTGCAAGCGATCTTGCCCATCGTCGTTGATATTCGGTACGACATAGTCCTTCGGCATCGTCGGCTGCTCGACCAGGATCAGCGTGCCCGACTTATACCGCGGCGGCAAAATCCAGCTAGATCCCCAGATTGCGAGCCATCCGAGAAACAACGGTATCAAGAAATGGAGGTGGCGGCGGCGAGCCACGTCCAAGTAGTACTGCAAGTCGAAATGTTCTGAATTCTGTTCTTCGAAGACTTCCGGCATGGCTACCTTCCCCGCTGTCTTGCGAACTGATAAGGGACGGAGATGAACTCGCGATTGGTATCGGGAGCTTCGGATATCTCCGCAATAACGTTGTAACTCTGGTGCAGTCGGGTATACACAAGTTCTGCAGGCAAGGGCTCGCTGACTTGGCGCTGGACCGAGACGGTTCCGGAAACGGTGTGCGTTCGCGGACTGACAGGAAAGAGTACGGAGTCAGATTCTTGCAGATCACGCACTTTGACCGCTGCTCCTGCGTTCCGAGCTCGTGCCCGTTGCCAGCGCACCGACGCATCTGCGCCGTTCGAATGGATTGCTCCAATTAAGCCATGGAGGCTAGGCGTAATGATCGGTTGTCTCAAGCCCTGCCTCCGTTTTGCGCACCGCTGAACCTCGAAGTCGGCACCGGGACCACATCACCAGCCTCGACCTCCACCACCATCGAACGCATGATCAGGTCCATGGAAATCACTACCCGGTGCTTGTTTTGGCGGCGAAGCAGAATTCCGGTCATCCCCTGCAACGGGCCGCCACTGATTTCCACTCGTGTACCCTCGGTCAAGTAGGGGTAGGGTTCCGCCAGAACTCCCGTACTCAGAGCTTCGATCATTTTGTTGATCTCGATCTCGGGCAAGGGGCACGGTAGGCTGCTGAACCCGACCAGCCGCACGAACCCGGGAACTTCGATCACCCGCAACCGGTCTCGCAAAGCGATGCGCACAAAGATGTAACCCGGGAAGAGCGGCAGTTCCACACGATGTCGGCCGTTGTTCCAGCGGTGAATGGTCTCGTAAAGAGGAAGGAAATGTTCTACGCCTCTTTGCGCGAGGTGCTCCGCGACCCGCTTTTCGTGCCGGGATGCGGTGTATCCCGCGTACCAGAGCGTCTCTCCATACGCGTGGTTTTGTGCCTGACAGATCGGTTCGGAATCCATTGTGATTAGTTGCGACATCGTGCTCCGGATGCAGCTTCGCCCCTTCAGTTCGAGCCCAATCTCTTCCTAAGCCTCTGGAAAATCATTCACGCCTGAGAGAGTGCTGGCCTGAAACTATCGGGATAACGGAATAGTCACAAGACCAACAAAGTGCATGTTCAAACAAGCAGGTACCTTTGAAATTGTTCAGTCTTGGGGGGGCCAAACGAAGTAGAACCGATGCGGCGATATCACCCACCGGTACCTCTGGCCAATCTCCGAAAGTGGACGCCAGGCATTTGTGCGCAGCGCATCCAGACTTACTTGGTGGAGCAATAGCAGTCCGTGACCTTGTCGTTAGCACATCATATGTCCGGTGGGATGAGCGAGTGAATATGTCGGCGTTGCGGGCGGCAAGGTGGAGAAATCATTGGCAGCACGACTTCTAGACAAGGCCGCGATGGAGCGGGCGATGAAAGTACAGGAAGTGATTTTGCCGGCGCTGGCGAAGAGGATCAAGTGTGGCAAGCGGCCGAGATTATGAGAGTCCGCAATCGATGTTAAGGAGAGTGCTCAACTCGGAATGCGTCCGCAATGTAAACCAAGGAGGTTTTCATCTGCGGACTCCCTACGCCGCAGTTCGAGCGCTTCCGGAACTAGCGTTCGCTTGGCGTGCGAGGGGGCACTTCTCTCCGCCCCCCAGTGTGCAAACGCGTACAAGACGAGTTCCACTCGATTGCTGACCCCTAGTTTGTCGTAGATCCGCAGCAGATATTTCTTTACGGTGTTCTCCTTGATGATGAGGTGCTGTGCAATCTCGCGATTGCCAAAGCCTTCCGAGACCCAGCTGACGACCTGTTCCTCGCGTGGCGTCAGAAGGCCCTCTCCCTTAGCATTGATGACGCGCGGGGGGGGAGCCGAGATTAGCGCTTCCATCACATAGCTTATCTGCTCCGCATTGGCCCAGAATTGCCCCTGGTGGACCACCGAAATGCACCGGCAAAGAGCTCGGAACGGCTGGCCCGCCAGACAGAACAATCCACGCGCTCCAGCGCGCATCGCGGTAATTACTAGATCGCGATCATAGCTGTCCAATAAAACAATGACGCCTACGTGCGGGTGGCCGGCGTGTAGGCCCCGGAGTGTCGCCATCAGCTGATCGGAGGCATCGTCGCGCAATAGGACGATATCAAACGGGGCTGACCTCAAGGCCTGAAGGCAAGCGGAAAGCTCACCCCGACAGGAGGTAATCTTCATGCCCGGTTGGCGGCGAAGTGCGCTGCTCATTAACTGCGACTGGGTTTGGTTGGAATCCGCTAGGAGAACGCAGATGAAGTCGGGACTATCAGGTAGGGGTTTCACGTTTTATCCTCCGAGCGCCTCTTGGGGACGGGCTTGAAACTATGAGGAATGCTACTTCCATTCCAGCAAATCTTGGTTATCGTGGACGCACAAAACGATTTGGCATTGGCACTTCAACTAGACGGGCGAGTGCATGGGCCAACTCCAAGACCTGGACTTAGTGTCAATATTCTTACCTGCAAAGACTGGTCAAATTTGCTCACACTCGTGTTTCTTGGCTCCAACATCCTTGATGTCAGGAACAGAATCCCGCAGTCCCAAGGAACCTGAGTGGTAGCGTACGCGAGGGCAAACCTGCTACACCCCTACAGTCTGAGTTACTTCTGTGCCCGATGAGCTACGGTGTACGACCGGGGGCGGGGATTGGAGGGCGAAAGAAACCACCAATTTTCAGTTGGTGTAATCGTGATTGCATCAACGATCTCCTGCTCTGAAACGCTGCTTCGCTTTAGGAGGCTCCTCTCCATTTCCCTGAACAGAGGGGACGTGTCGTCGCTCCCCCCAGTCAAGCAGGAGAAAACCGTGGTCAATCGTGACACCCGTGGCAGCCGCGAAGAACGCAGGCATTCGATCCGAAGGCTTTCCTCGCCGTTGCTCAATACGGAGCGCAGCCGCCAGACAACAGCAAATCCACTGGCAATGCATTGCACGTGCACAGGTCGCTTCTCAACATCGTGCTCCACGAGTAGAACTTCATTCCGAAAAATGCAGCAATCGTGTTCACCATGGTGCAGCGATTTAGGGACTGTCTCGTCTCGCCCGAATACGCAAGCGGCTTTGCCAAACAGTCTTAATTCGCTAGCTTCATGAATGGTTGGCGATGCCGCAGCATCGGAATGCCGTTAGGGGACCGACTCCAGGGCCAACTGAGCCTGGAAATACTTCTGTGCCGCTGCCTTCCTAAGCCACTGCGCTCCGACCTCCTGATTGACGGGTACTCCGTCGCCTTGTCGATAGCGCAGGCCAAGGTTGTATTGGGCAGCGGCGTTGCCCTCATTTGCCGATTCAGTAACCCACTCTCTGGCTTTTATGCAGTTCTGCGGTACCAAATGGCCAGTTTCGTAGGCCATTCCCAGTAAGAGGGCTGCCGAATTGTCCCCGTACGCCGCTCGACGCTGCAACCCGACAATCTCGCTGCGGCTTAAGTCCCGCAGCGCAGACGACATGGCGGGGTCGGTTACCTGCCTGTGACTCAATTTGAACGCAGGAAAGGGGCCAGAACGCTGATGTACATCTTGCGAGGGTTCGGTCGTCGTCATCAGCTTCGCCGCAGTGCTCGTCTCAGAAGGTGCCACTACGGCATTGGAAGGGTGGCTTGCTCTTGTGATCGAAAACAGAAAGACAAGCATGATCAGGGGCACTGCTGCTGGAACAACCACCGTGGATAGCCTCGGTAGCTTCAACCTGAGTCGAACAGGAGCGGAGGGGCGCAACTGATTTGTAGCAATAGCGAGGAGGCCCCTCAGGGTATCCGTCGTGGTCACCAACCAAACTCTCGCTTTGCTCAGTTGTCTGTGCGCTAACTCCGTCAGACCGGTCAGGGACCAAAATGGAGAGTCCCCCTGAACTGTCGCCGCGGCAATCAGGGCTTCACTACAAAGCGTCAAAATGTTCGGCGGCACTATAGCACAGGTCGATTCTCGTGCACGCTTTGGCTCCGGTGCCGGATAAGCGGGTGGCAATGAATTGTCGGCCACATCGCGCGCACCCGTCAGCATCATCAGACGGTCAGTCAACTCAAACTCAGTTCTGTCCGTCACTACTCTGAGTGCCGACGGGCTGTCGGAGCTTTCTAGTATGCCGTCGCCAGGCTCTTGCGTACTGGTTCCTGGTGCCCGGATTGCGGTTAGCTTGGATCCGGGCTCAAGTTCAGTGCGGAGAGGAGGGATTCTGTTCGGCGACCCGTGGGATTCGCGTTCCTTCTTTTTCGCCAGCGCTCTCAGTGCGGGGATGAGTTGATCAATCGCTTGCAGCATGGTTGCGCGTTCCAGGCTGACGTTCTGTTTAAGCTCAGCCTCCGCGGCTTTGCCCAGTGCATGCGTGAGCAATCCAGACAGCAAACGGGCGTTTGTGGCGTCACACTCCGTGAAGGCGTTGAACTCTACCGAGAACACCGCTAATGC
>DATHPO010000252.1:0-19104 GCA_035483835.1 Terriglobales bacterium | reverse complement strand
CAGGGGCAACTGGCCGTCGGCGCCGTCACCTTTGCAGCGAGGCACGTCGATACCTCTATCTCTGGCTGTATCGGCATCTATCCCCGGCATCAAGTTCCAAGGAAGCGTCACGCGCAACGAGAGCACGCAAGTGACAGGAATTGCATTGAATTTAAGCCGTGCCGATAACCTGATCGGCTTATCCCTCTTCATCAATCTAATGATGACAGGACTCGCCGTGAGCGTGCTAGCCATGGTGCTGCAGGTTTCGACGGCGAAGGGACAGTTTGATCTTGTTCCGCTCTCGATGTCACTTTCGCTGATCTTTGGCTTGCCGGCGCTGAGGAATGTCCAGCCGGCGTGCCACCCGTGGGAGCGTTCAGCGACTATGTTACTTTTATTGGGGCGGAATTGATCGTGGCGGTGTCGGCGGTAGTCACGGTTTGGCAGTGGGTGCTGCGAGCGCGTCACAAGTCCGAATCCTAGCCGTTCGAAATCAAGGACATAAGCAACTTTCATCCTTGCGGGAAGGGCGAAACGAAATCGCGGCCCTCCAACGCCTCGTTGATGGCAAACACTAAGTCAGTTCCGAGACGAGCCTTGACCACATAGCCTAGACCGCCGGCTTGTTTCGCAGCCGCGAGTATGTCCAAGTCTTGATGGACGGTAAGGAAAACGATGACGCCCTTCGAGCCATTCTTACGCATCTCGTTCGCAACAACGATTCCGCTCATAACCGGCATCGAAATGTCGAGAACTACCACGTCGGGACGTAACTTCTTCTCTGCTTCCACCGCCGCCCAGCCGTCCGAAGCAGTTCCCACAACGGCGAAATGTGCTTCCAGCATCGGGACGACAGTCTCAAGAACCTCCGAACGGTCGTCCGCGACCAGTATCCGAATTAGCTCCGGCTCCTTCTTTTTCACAAGGCAGCTCGCTTCCAACGTGAACGTAAAGGACGCGATCTCGACTGAGGACGCCTGATGAATACCGTAATAATTCATGCGAGGCATAGCCATTGGTAAAAATGACGCTTGAGGAAGGAATATTTGAGGGGCTTATACGCTGACAATCCGATGCTTCACCGCATAGCGGTATAGCTCCGCATTGGTCGTAATCGCCAGCATATCCATAACACGGTACTTGTGGGCAGCCACAGTTCGAAGGCTGATCGCCAGAACGTCAGCAATCTCTTTCATAGAGTGGCCTTCCGCTAACAGTTGAATCACCTCCCGCTGGCGAGGCGTAAGTTTCCGGGCTTTTTCGGACTCGGCATTACCACCGCGAAGCAAAGCAGAAACGGCGCCGCCGGTGATTCGGGGAGATAGATAGGAGGCCCCCTTAAGCACCTCCTGGATCGCAAGCATCAGCTCCTGGGCAGCGGAATGCTTTAGCAGGTAACCCGACGCGCCAGCGCGAAAAGCCTCGGCGACCAGATCACAGTCCTCGTTCATCGTGAGCACGATCACCTTGGCTCTTGGCAAGAGCCGCTTAATCTGCCTCGTGGCGTCCAGACCGTTCAGGTGGGGCATGCCGATGTCGACCACAATCAAATCCGGTTTTAGGGTTTCAGCTGCGCGCAGCAAAGAGCGCCCATCACTGGCAGTCCCAACGACATCGTAGTGCGGCGCGAGCATGCTTTTCAGTGCGTCGGTCACCAGAACATGATCGTCGGCTAGCAAAAGGCGTGGTCTATTCATGGCGGCCCCTGTTCATCGGGTTTCCCACGGTTCGTGCGAAATGTTCCGGCGGGGTGGTGTGCGCCAGTGGCACTTGGGCCACTATTTCTGTCCCTGCCATGGGAGAGGAATAGAGGGTCATGATACCACCGAGTAACCGCAATCGCTCGCGCATACTTGCCAGCCCCAGGCCTCCTCGAGCTGCCATGGAACTTGGATCGATACCGACGCCTGCGTCAACAGCTCGCAGAGGTACGAGGGCACTCGTGACGCCGGGACTGACGCGATAGCTGCTCACATGCAATTTCCGGTCGGGCCTTGCTGACGGCAAGGTTAATCTGGTGAAACCTGTAGTCCGTAGCCAAATTCGAACCGCCCAGCCTGCAGGGCGAGGTTTCATGAGCTTCTCCTGAGCTCTTCTAGCGAAACTCAAGCGCTATTGAAACTGTCAGAAGTTACTAGTAGGCAGGATGCTTAAGATTAGCGGGTCGCGTGCTCCGCGTCGGAGTCTGGTCGAACCCGATATTCATATTCAAGCGGTTTTTTGCTCTCCCAAACGGCGCCCAACGGCGAAAATCAGCATGTAAGACTTCGAGTTACTTTTTCCCAAGGAAAGTGGAAGTTTTGCCAATTCTCAAGGCCCTTATCGAGCGCTGTATTCTTGGCACGACTTGGGAGCCGTCCACATCCGTCTGGAGTGTCAGCCTCACGATTCCAGCCCAGACGGCGTGGCGGCATATCTTGCATGCGAAGATGCGCGGTTCAGATTGCGTTGATCATCGTAGCCGTACTGAGCTGCGGGAATCCACTGTTCGCCAAGCGCAAGGACGACCTCGTTGTAATGATAAACGGAGACCGTTTCACCGGCGAAATCAGGAAGCTTGAGCAAGGAATACTCTACTTCAAATCAGGCTACATGCTTCAGCCGGTGCAGCTCGATTGGGCACAGGTGGACCGGCTCGAGAGTCAGGACCAATTCTTCATCGCCTTGAAAAACGGTAAGCGATACATCGGTGTCATAGAAAGGACTGGGGGCAAGGAAGCGACGGGGCAGGCCCTGCGCCTTGAGACACAGGGAAAGGCGATACAAATCGAAGCACTGGATGTCGTCGCAATCCAGCAGAGAGAGGAAACATTTTGGAGTCAATTGAACGGTTCTATTGACTACGGTTTGAGCTACACGAGCGGAAATAGCGCGTTAAGCTCCTCCCTTGGCGGAGCGGTCGAATATCAGAGGGCCAAGGACTTGGTCAGACTCACAACTAGTTCGCAGTTCGACGCTCAGTCAAGGGGGCCAGACACAAACCGCTATACGTTCGACGGACAGTATTTCCGGCAGCTCTCGCAGCGCTGGTTGTATGGGGGGTTGCTCGACCTTTTGAAAAGTGATCAGCAGGAGCTCGATTTGCGAACCACTTTCGGAGGCTTTTTCGGAAGAACTATAGCACGCACGGAGAGAACCACTTTCGTAATATTTGGAGGAGGTGTATTCAGCCGCGAACACTATTTTCCTCAAGCGCAGAGGACGACGATCGGAGATAACGGGGAGGCTCTTGTCGGGGCCAACTTCTATACCTTCCGCTTCAGGGTCCTCGACATCAGAAGCTCCGTGCTACTTTACCCAAGCCTATCAGAACCGGGACGAGTGCGTTTGAACTCAGATTCCAACCTCCACATTGAGTTGGTGAAGGATTTCTATTGGGATTTTCATCTTTACGAGAATTTTGACAGCCGGCCTCCGATCAACGCCCCACGAAATGATCTGGGAGTTACGACCGGCATTGGCTGGAAATTTTAGGCCCGTGTAAAAAGGTGCACAAACAAACAAGGAGAGGAATGAACATGAGCTCACGAAAAACAATATGCGGTTTGCTTGTATTGTTGGTGTATGCGCTGCTTCCAGGTATGTCTCGCGCCCAAGATTCACAAGACAATGCTAGCGTCGCTGCTCAGTTAGACGCCGCCAAGCCAGTTTTGGCAAAAATCAAGAAAGATGCTGCGGACATGGAATCGTATACGCGCACCAGCGGGTTAAGCTGGCAAACTCACTCCACGACACTCGAGAAAATCAAGGCCGACGTGAATCAGCTGCAAGAGAACATGCGCGGATTGCAGTCGCATCGCACCGTAGCCAGTCCTTGGCAGCAGGACGCGATTGATCGCATCACAGCGCTGGCGAATGCCCTCGCCACGAATATGAACGCTGCCATTGCTCAGCTGAGCAAAAGCCAGTCAAGGCCGACGGCACCGCCCTATCCCGAGTATCTAAAAGCTAACGCGCGCATTGCGAATGACCTCACCGATGCAATCAATGACACCATCGACTACGGTCAAACGAAAGCAAAGATGGACAGCCTGGCGAAGCAGTTTTCTTGATCGGCAGGCATAAGCAAGTGAAGCGACCACCCGGCCTCTGACGATATACTGCGCAAGCTTTATGATCGAGTCAGGATGGAGCCGACCAGCACGAACTGCTGTCCAGGTCGTTTCGTCTTCGTCCGTTCTTGCGAAAGTGGACGCGGCGTTCTTTCCTGATGGCCGTTGGAAGTCGAACTTTCTCTGCAACCTGGGCTTTGGCGATGAGGAGCAACTCCACCCTCGCCGTCCGCGACTCGACTTTTACGACGCCCGTATCATCGCGTAGCGCGTGATAGGGATTGTTCAAACGGACCGAACCGAAGTTGAGAAGGCGTAACACTTGTGGCTGACGGGATTGGTGATCGGAGTAATGGTGAGCAACCGCTGACTGGGCTGCGTGCGTGATGTCCATCGCATATCTACGAAATGGTCGAAAGTGTTCCCACCAGCGAGTCGGAAGCAAAAGATGAGCTCAAGAATCCTACTTTCCGGATTTCTCTGGCTCGCATCGGCGGCTTTACCGGCAGCGTTGCGCGCGCAAGCCTCTACCGATAACCCAAGCGACACAGTGCAGCTGAATGCAGTTCGCGCAACAGCATCAACGTAGCTCGCATTCTTGCTCGTCCTGTCGGCGTCAAATTTCGTGGCTGATACCGCCGGTTTGATTCGCGCCAGCAGCCGGTAGGATTGCCCCGTACGACATCATCAATCGCGCCTTTCACCGCTCCACACGCCGTATGTCCTAAGACCACCACTACCTTTGCGCCGGAAGCCGCACACCCGAACTCCATGCTGCCTAACATATCGTCGTTTATGGCGTTGCCTGCAACGCGTCCGGTAAAAGTGTCACCGATGCCTGCATCGAATACGACTTCGACGGGCACTCGGGAGTCAAGACATCCGAGTACCACCGCCGCGGGGCGGCAAAGTCTCATTGACGTCTTTTTTCAGTACTTCAGTGTCAGTTCTTACACTTTCGCATCTCCGAGCTAAACTGATAAAAGGCGATCATGGAAATAGCTTCGAACGCGAGGGCTAGACCGCCGGGGGCGGAGCTTGCACGTGGAGGCAAACATGCACAATCAGCGCACTACCAGGACGATGCTAACAAACAATAGGCTTGTCGCTCCTCAAGCACAAGATTGTCGGGCAATTCGTGCCGTCCGATTTTCGCACCTGGCTCTCTTGGGTCTGCTGACTGCATTCGTTGTCGGCTTCACCGTGCGCGCGCAGGATTCCTCTGGTCAACAGCAAGCGCCGGATGGCAGGGAGGTATCGGGGTTCTTGGGTGACTATTCCAGCCTGGTTCCCGACCCAAAGAATGGCGACTTGCTCCTCTACGAGAAGGACGTGAACGTCCTGAAGAAATACAACAAGTTTATTTTTGATCCCGTGACGATCTATCTGCTTCCCGAGGCTCAAGCACGTGGTTTCGACCCCGACGACATGGAACGACTGGCCAAGTATTTCCACGATGCTGTCGCGGACGAACTCGCGAAGTCCGGAAACTACGAAATTGTAACGACTCCAGGACCAGACGTAGCTGAATTGAACGTGGCAATCACGAATGTGGAACCCACGGGCGGCAAGAAGAATGCAGCCGTGACGACGGCGACAACGGCTGCTTCTGTAGCGACCGTGCCTGGCATCAGCCTGGCGGTTCCCAGGCTCAGTATTGGCAAGGTCAGCATCGAAGGGGAAATGCTCGATTCTACGTCTGGCGACCGGTTGGCGGCATTTGTGACCAGTAAAGGAGGCCGCAGGTGGTTCAGTGGCTTCAACGCTTATAAGAAGTGGGGAGACATCGAGGCCGCATTTCGGTATTGGGCAAAGGATTTTCGCAAGCGCCTAGACGAGGCGCACGGAGCGTAGCCGCGACAATCGAATGGAGCATACGGTCTCACCGATATTCTTCGCCGTAGGTCTAGTCTTGCGTATGCTGCTGTTTGAAGTCGGCCGCCGGCTGAGAACTAAAGAGCTTCGAACGCCACACGAGAATGAATTAGGCCTCGGTGCGGACGAGGGCGCCACATTTGCGCTGTTCGGGCTCTTGCTCACTGAAGTACCGGGCCAGGAGGTGCCACGATGTCATCGCGTCCGGCGATGAAACTTTTACAAAAGCGTCGTCGCACTTCCGAATTGCGCCGCAGTGCCTCTTCGGTATCCGCGTTCCTACTCGTTTGCTCCGCGATCGCGTGCCATGGCTCAGGAAACTCGCCGAACACTGCTCGGCTGGTGCCGCAAAGAGTTGCGCTCAGCCCCGAGGCCGTGAAAGGTGCGAACGCCGCACTTGGTGGCCTCGTCACTTCCGGCAAATTAGAAAGCCTCCGCTGGCCGGACTTCGGTGACGTCAATGACGGTGCTGCGAAATTCTATCAGGCACGCGGGTACGCACCGGCCTGGGTAGACGGAGCGGGCCCTACAGCGCAAGCGCAGTTGGTCGTTTCCATCCTGCAAAAGGCGGAGCAGAAGGGACTGAACGCGGAAGACTACGATGCCTCGCAGTGGCAAGCCCGCGAGGATGCTCTGACGTTGGCGTCAACTCCGGAGCAGATTGCGCGATTTGATCTTGCGCTGTCAGTCTGTTTGCTTCGATACATCTCGGCCTTGAATGTAGGAAGAATCGACCCCCGGCACCTTAAATTTGATCTCGACTTGAATCACAAGAAAACAGATTTGCCGGGATTTCTTGCGCAAATTTCTCAGTCGCCGGATGTCGTGCCGTTGCTAGCCCAGGTGGAACCGCAGGAAGATGGATACTCACGAACCTCTCAGGCTCTGCGGACGTACCTCGCCCTCATGCAGCAGGAACCCGCCGAAAAGCTCCCGGTTCCAGCAAAACCGGTGACACCCGGCAGCACGTATGCCGGGATGGGCCTGCTGGTGACTAAGCTCAAGCTCGTGGGGGATCTGGGCCAGGGCGCGACAGGACCCGAGGGATCAGTGAAATATGAAGGTGATGTCGTCGAGGCAGTGAAGCGCTTTCAGCTCCGCCACGCGCTGGTGGTGACCGGGAGCCTGGGGCCGGAAACCGTCCGGCAACTCAATGTGCCGATCGCAGATCGCGTTCGCCAGCTTCAGTTTTCACTCGAACGCTGGCGCTGGCTTCCTCACGATCTGGCTACGCCGTTGATCGCCGTAAACGTGCCGGCCTTTCGCCTCTATGGGTTCGACGAGCCGCACCACATTGCTTTGAAAATGAATGTAGTGGTCGGCAAAGCCATGCGCTCGGAGACCCCCGCGTTTATCGGGAACATGACCTATCTGGTTTTCCGGCCCGATTGGGGTGTTCCTCCCACTATCTTACGTAAGGAGATTCTTCCGCCGTTACAAACGGATTCCGCTTACCTCGCCAAAAACGGATACGATCTCATCGATGGAAGCGGTAAAGTCTTGAACGCCGGGCAGGTAACTCCGGAAGAGATTCAACTTCTGCGCGCGGGAAAGTTATCCGTTCGGCAGCGCCCCGGCCCGAAGAATGCGTTAGGCAGCGTGAAATTCATGTTTCCCAACACCTACCTGGTCTACCTGCATGACACGCCCAAAACCGAACTGTTCTCCCGGTCGCGGCGTGACTTCAGCTACGGCTGCATTCGTGTTCAGGACCCTCCTGCGCTGGCCGCGTGGGTGCTGCAGTCCAAGCCGGAGTGGACTCCGGAACGCATCAAGGCTGCCATGAATGGAGAGAAAAGCGTTCAAGTGAACTTGAGCTCATCGATTCCCGTGCTGATTCTATACACAACAGCAAGAGTGGATGAAGACGGCCGCGTGGATTTCTACGATGACATCTATGGGCACGATACAAGGCTGGCGCAAGCGCTTGCCAAGGGATATCCCTATTAAACCAATCTTCCATTTGATTTTGGACGGCCGATGTCGAAATTGCGGCGGCCGATAGTGTCTGAGTCCCGGCCCTGAATGATGGCATTGAGCAATCTGGGGGTGACTAGGATGAGTTGCCGGAGGCTTTTGGACTAGATTTGATCGTTCGGAAGCACTAAAGCTGCACGCATCCCGCACTTGCACGCTGATTCCTATGCGGGCTGCTTCAATGAAACGGTAGCTAGAAACTCAGGACAATATGACCCTCATAGATAAACCAGTAGCCGTGTTGATGAGTTTTCTTCTCGTCGTGATGGCGATTCCAGTTGACGCAAGCGTACAGACAAACTCGCAGACCGCGTCTCCGCCCACGTCCCAGGGGGAGGAATATGCACTCCTTACTCCAGAGGAACTCGATGGACTCGTCGCTCCAATTGCTCTGTATCCCGATGCTCTAGTGGCGCAAGTTCTGGGCGCTGCCACATTCCCGTACGAAATCGTGGATGCGGTTGTCTGGCTTAAGCAAAACTCCTCGCTTACTGGCGAGTCCCTCATGAAGGCAGTTGATCAGCAGTCATGGGATCCGGCGGTGAAAGCACTTACGCAGTTCCCAACGGTACTCGACAATCTGGCCAAGAATCTCGCCTGGACTTCGTCACTTGGCGAAGCTTCCGCGACGCAACAACAGGATGTGATGGAAGCCATCCAGCGAATGCGCGCAAAGGCCTACGCGGCGGGTAATCTGAAGTCGAGTTCAGAGATCAAGGTGGTCCAGGAGAGTCCACAAACGATCATCATTCAACCGGCGAACCCTCAGATCGTGTACGTGCCCACATACAACCCGACTGTGATTTACGGCGCCCCCGTTGCAGTCCCCGGATACAGCTCTGCCGATGTAGCGGCTGCAGCTATTATTTCATTCGGTGCCGGCATCGCCGTCGGCGCGATGATAAGTGGTGGTTGCTGTGGGTGGGGCTGGGGGTATTGGGGAACAAGCTGGCACAGCCACACGATTATTTACAACCGCAACATCTACGTCGGAAACAGCTACTGGCGGGGTGGCTACTACGGAGGTGGCTATCGCCCCCCTGGCTACCCCGGCTATCGCCCCCCGAGTTACCCAGGTTACCGGCCCGGCAGCCCTGGATATCGTCCACCGGGGGGCTATCCCGGATACGGTCGCCCGTCCTATCCATCCAATCGTCCTCCGGCAACAACTCTGCCGGCACCAGGCAATCGCCCCAACCCAGGGAATCCGAGCACCCTCCCTGCGCGCCCAGGCAATCGCCCCAACGCTGGGAATCCGAGCACGCAGCCAGTTACACCTGGTAATCGTCCTAGTGGAACCCCCACTCAGCGGCCGGCAACAACACCGAGTACTCGACCCAGTACAAACGAAGCTCGCGGTTATCAACGCCCTCAGACATCGAATACTCCTGCTGCTCAGCCAGCACGCCCGAACGCACTGTCTGGGTCGGGCGGGGGGCGCGCTCAGAGTGCGCGCGGGAGCCAAAGTCTGGGTGGGGGCGGAAATCGGGGAGGCGCGCCTCGTCGCTAGCCGCCTTCGACGCGAATTCTCGTGAGATCAGAAAACGATCAGAAAACAAAGATTTCAAAGGAATGAATTGGCTCGATGGAGGAGTTGGGATGACACGCCCCAGGCTTTCCGATATGAAGACCTATCTGCGGTGCATCGTTCTTGTGGCCGTCGCCGCGACTATTGCGTTCCCGGGAGGTTGCCAAAAATCGGAGCAAGCTCCGAGCAAACCGAAAGCGTTCGCTTCCCCTGACGCTGCCGCCGGCGCACTCTATGACGCCGCAAAAGCTGGAGACAGCAATGCTCTGTCGGCAATTTTCGGCCCAGGCGCGACGGAACTGATCGTCTCCGGTGATCCCGTTCAGGACAAAACAGCTCGCGACAAATTCGCAGCCAGCTATGATCAGATGCATCGCTGGGGAAAGCTGAAGAACGGTGGCATGGTCCTCAACATAGGTGCAGAAAACTATCCCTTTCCTTTCCCGCTTCTAAGGAACTCGTCGGGACAGTGGTATTTCGACAGCAGCGAAGCAAAGGAAGAGATCCTGGTTCGTCGAATCGGGGACAACGAACTAGGGACCATCGACGTCCTCAATGCTATGGCGGATGCCCAGTCTGAATACTTCAGCCAGACTCACGACGGCAGCAAGGTTCATCAATATGCTCAGAAGTTCATGAGTGACGAAGGCAAACAGAATGGTCTGTACTGGAAGGCCGCAGAGGATCAACCGGAAAGCCCTCTGGGACCGCTTGCAGCGAACGCCAGTGCCGACGGCTATGGCGGGAACCAACAAACGCCGCAGCCATTCCACGGATATTTCTATCGGATTCTCACAAAACAAGGTGACCACGCCCATGGTGGAGCGAAAAATTATATCGTAAATCGAAACATGACCCTGGGTTTCGCCATCCTTGCCTATCCCGCCGAGTATCGTAATTCCGGTGTGATGACGTTGATCATCAATCAGGAAGGTCTCGTGTTCCAAAAGGATCTCGGTGAAAAGACCTCCGAACTCGCCAGGTCCATAACCGAATTCAATCCCGACGACACTTGGAATCCTGTGGAATAAAAATTTAATATCGACTTCGAACCGCAGACGCCGATGCCTCTTCGACATTTACTTCGACCGGAACGCGCCTGTTGGCAAGGAGAACAACGACTGGCCAATTTTCATTCTTCTCACCAAAACGAGCGAGGTCCAAAGCCGGCCATCGCACATTTGCGGCGAACTCCCGATTAGCACCGACTACGTCTTCGACGCGTAATGTTCGCGCGATCTTGCGCGGTAGTCATGGCGAATTCTCATTCTTGCAAACCACTCGGCGGCTAGATTAGTCTCAGGTTTCCCATGCCCACTCACAAGCCGTTCTTTCCCAATCTGAGGCCAGTCGAAAAAACGCTCAGACGCGCTGCGACGGATGTCTTGCGAAGAAAGTAAAACGGAAATGAGAAGGTAGCGAAGCGTGCGCTAGAGGCAATCAAGTGGCTTCCCATGTGTGCGAACAGGCTGTTTGACAGGAATCTGGCCGCAGTCTCCATCCCGCGATTGCTCCAAGCTGCCTCAAAGTGTGCGGGGACGTTCACATCCGCAACGCTCAGGATGTGCGTCAGCTCTTGGCTGCCTCGGAAGCGCGTGTAACCAAAATCGAGAAAACACTCGAAGCCGTACGAACGCGTAGAAATAAGACGCTGGCGCACACTTCACCAGACACGCTATCAAGGATGCACTGAATCCCACGAAGGTGCCGTGCTTCGCCAGCCGTTCTTTTAATTGGTCGTCGGTTAAACGAATTTCTGGCAGTCTAGCAATTCGCAACAGATCCCGCATTCGAATCGCGCACGCTCGAACATTTCGTATCCGGGCTTCAAAACATCAGCGAGTCCAGTCGTCAGAAACCTCTCTGCTTCTTGGCAGGCAACCCATCTCCCACACGCTCCGCACAGAACCCAGGACGTCCTGCACGAAGGACAGGGCCATCTCGGTCCAATTACCCGGCTGCACGCAGGGAATGGCTTCCCGAACTGAGGGGAACGCAGGCGTGGACCGTCGTGCCATGCTTGGGTTCTGAATCGACGGAAAGCTGCCCATCCACCAGCTTCAGACGCTCCGCCATGCTGGTAAGGCCGAGCCCGGGAGTTTTCATTGCTTCTCGAACGTCAAAACCGGATCCCGAATCGCTCACGATGAGGTGGATCGCATCCGAGGCGTAGCACAGCTCCACGTCGAAGTGCCGCCCGCCGCTGTGCTTGACTGCATTTCGCAAGGCCTCCTGTAAGATGCGGAAAAGGCAAAGTGAAATCTCCTGCGGCACGGTGGATGGGATGTTGTGGTGTGCAAAGTTGACTTCAAGTTTCTGCTGCGCAGAGAGATCTCTGCAGAATCCCCTCATGGCCGTTACGACGCCTAGATGCTCAAGCTTCGAAGAATGTAACTCGTGCGACAGGGACTGGATATCGGTCGCTACGCCCGACGCTTGGTCCCGCAGGACGCCAACCCGATTTTGGACTTCGGCAGGCAAGTCAGGAGGGTCGTGTCGGAGTTGTTCCAATCCGTTTGTCAACAGGGCAAGACGTTGACAGATGTCATCGTGAAGCTCTCTGGCGATCCGGGTACGTTCCTTCTCCTGCGCCTCAATCAACCTGCGGTTCACGCTCGAGAGGGCCTCATCCGCAAGCCTGCGCTCCGTGACATCCGACACTATGCCGATCGTCCGCAGCATCCTACCTTGACCGTCGAAGAAGGCATGCCCGCTCTCCTCCAACCAAATGACACTACCGTCGGGCCGTAACATCCGATAGCTGGTTTGATAGGTAAAATTTTCAGCACTTAGTCCGGTCACCGTGGCCGCATACGCCTCGCGGTCATCGGGGTGAACTCTGGCGACAAATTGCCGACCCGTATCACATGTTGGGTCGGCCATCCAATTGAGGACATCTGTGCACTGTCCGGTTCGCATTATTGCATCGCTTGCGATGTCCCACTCGAACGCGTACAGCTTTCCCGCTTGGACCGCCAGACGTAATCGCTCTTCGCTCTCGCGCAGAGTCTCTTCGGCTCGCTTGCGGTCGGTGATATCCTGCGCTACGCCTAACATCCGCTCTGGCTCGCCGTTTGGCGAATAGGAGAATTTTCCTGTCGCTGCGACCCAGCGCAGAGCTCCGTCCGGCCGAAGGACACGGAACTCCGCCGCATACGGCTTTTGGTTTGTCTTGGCATTAGCTACAGTCTCCGAGACGTGCTGACGATCCTCGGGGTGTACGCATCCATAGAAGTCCTCTGTACGCCAAACATGTGTATCGGGCGGAGTTCCAAACATCGTTTTCAGGTCGCCGAACCAAGAATCCCGCCCGGTCTTAAGGTTCCACTCCCATCCCACGGCTCTGCCGGAATCCATTGCCGAACGAAGCCGGTCGTTAGTAACAAGCAGCTCGTCTTCCACTTTTCTCCTTCTCGCCCGTTGCCACAGCAGCGCCAAAATCAGCAGGGATTCTGCCAAGAACACAAAAACAGCGCCTATGATGTATCGCCTGTACAACTGCCAGACGTCGGGCGGCCGATTAAGCACAACGCTCCCGGACGGAAGGGCGCCTTCTCTGAATCCCCAGCGTCGCAATGCTCGCCAATCGAACATGTAGACGCTGGTTCCTTTTACGACAGGGATGTCCTGCGGCCGCGCCCCCTTAAGAATCCTCACGGCGATCGCGCCAGCAACCTGACCTTGCATAACATAACTAGTCGCATAGCCGCCCACCGTTCCCTGGCCAACAAAAACGTCGGCCGCGGCAAAGACTGGCGCATTCGCGACGCTGACAACCCTCGGAAGCGCCTGCGTTGGATCAACGAAGTGCGTTCCCGCGGCATCCTGCGTGAGTGACGTATAGAAGATGATCGTACGATTCGGCAACCGCGACAGTCGTTCGAGAAGCGTGGGCATTGCCAGGTCAGTGAGATAGGTGAACTGGAACCTGGGTTCGTACTTGCGCAGGCTGTCCCTGACGAGAGCCTCGATGGGTCTGTCCCACGGTCCCGCTCCGCCGACTACCACCACGCGCCTGGTGTTGGGTTGCAGTTGAAGCGCTGCGCGAAACGTTTTCTCCGGGTCAAGAGTCATCCACGTACCCGTAAAATGAGAGTCGAGCTTCAGTTTGTCGACCTGTTCCTGGCTGCTTCCACAAAAGACAACCGGGGTGTTCGGGAAGAACTTCTCGTGCGCCTCGGCCATGAACTCGATGGAGGAGGCCCCCTCAGCGATAATCAGGTCTGGCTTGCGATCTTGATACTTGCGGATATACGATTCACGAAAGTTCCGCTGGTGTGCATCATCTGGAAACAGAGTTATTTCCAGCGCCTCGTTATAGAGCTCAATCTGATAGTCCGATTCTGATAGAGCGGCGTCTATCTCCCGATCGATGAGACCTACCCCGGGAAACGAGGGACTCACTTCGTGAATAAAAAGGACGCGCCGGATCTCTTTGGTCGGCGACGCGGTGGCTGGCTGCAATAGGAGACAGCATGCAAAGAGAATGAAGATGCCATTCCTCAGTCGCCACTTTCTGCATGGGCTTTGCCTATTTTGTTCGCGGGGATACTGTCTCATTCGTTTAGACTTGACCGCGGCAATTCGGTGATTGGGGTGATCGCGCAATCAAAAACCTCAAAACCGTCGGAGTCAAAGAACGAACGACTCCACCGCGGCAATAAGCGTAGCAACAACTCTAGTAGCCTGTAGTACCGATAAAATAGCAGAGAATGGAGCTACGGCCAAGCGCAGTACCCACAGCGCAGTACCCCCATCTTTTTGTCATCGTCAGCACATGCCGCCTCGCAATTGACAGTTATTTACATCGGGAAAGTTAAGGGATATAACTGCTCGGCACCGGTATATGCCCGTTCAACTGTTGCGGCACACGCTTCATCGCGAGAAGAAAGCAATAGAAACAACCGTCCGAGCCACGGCACCTGCCCTGCCGACACGCCCTGCGACACGACAACGGATTTTTTTTCAGGCAAATGTGCCACACCCCAAACAACAGCTGCTATTCAGAACGTCGCGGCCGTGGGATTCTCGCCGTTGCGATCATGGTCGTGCTTACAAGCGCGGTCTATGGCCAAACCCCTTCGACTGGCGCGCTGACTGGCGTGACGCTGGACCCCTCCGGTAGGGTCGTCCCTGGCGTGGACCTCCATCTCGTCAACCTGAAAACCAATGAAGCGCTGTCCACCAATTCGGACGAAGAGGGAGGGTTCAGTTTCCCTCTGCTCCCACCGGGCAGCTATGAGCTGCGCGCCAGCAAGAAGGACTTCGGTCTTCTGCGCGTTTCGGGCATAGACATCATTGTCACCGAGACGCGCCGCCTCGAGCTTCGGCTGCAGCTCGCCACCGTCGTGCAACAGGCAGAGGTGACTGCTCAGGCACCCATGGTTCAGAGCGGCAGCTCAGCTCTTGGGCGAGTGGTCAATGAGACAGCTGTCAGCAATCTTCCGCTCGTCACCAGGAATTTTGCGCAAATAGCTAGCCTCTCGCCAGGCGTGGTTGCCGGAGTCTACAACGCCGGAGAACTCGGCCTCGGTGGAACTGCGTTGTCGCAGATAAGCGAGTCCAATGACGGCATTTACGTACATGGAGCGCGTTCCTATGACAACAACTGGCAGTTGGACGGGATCAGTGTGAGTGATCGGCAAGGTAGTGGCTCTGGAAGCGGCGGCATCCCGATCCCGAATCCAGACACCATCCAAGAGTTCAAGGTCCAGACCGGACTTTACGATGCTGCTTATGGACGCTATGCCGGTGCCAACGTCAGCGTGGTCACAAAGACCGGCGGCAATGCCTACCACGGCACGATCTTCGAGTTTTTACGCAATGATGTTTTGAACGCAAATGACTTCTTCTTGAACGCAACCGGTCAGCAACGCGCGGCCCTCAAGCAGAACCAGTTTGGATTTGTGCTTGGCGGACCGATCAAGAAGGAGCAATTGTTTTCCTTCGTTTCGTATCAAGGGACGCGCCAGATAAACGGCCTGGCTGCCGGCCAATCAAGGATCGCGTGTACGGCCACACTGAGTTCCCCGCCGCTCACAAATGACAGGTCACCCGCTGCACTCGGGAAGCTGTTTGGCGGAATGTCCGGCGCTCTTGGGGGCGTAGCGATCAATCCAGACGGATCGAATATCAATCCCTCTGCTCTCGCCCTGCTGAATTTCAAATTGCCCAATGGGGCATTCCTGATTCCAACACCTCAAACGGTGGATCCCTCTAGACCATTTGCCAGTCAGGGTTTCTCAGACTTTTCCCTGCCTTGTCACTTTAGCGAAGATCAGTTTTTAGCCAATCTTGACTACCTGGTTTCGCAGAAGAGCAAAATCACAGCCCGTTTTTTCTTTGCAGATGATGGTAAGACGGTTACCTTCCCGGGCAATTTTTTCAATCCGGTGGCTAATATTCCTGGATTCTCGAGTCCCAACAATTTGGGCTTCAGAGTTTTCTCTATCGCCGACACCTACACCCTGAGCAGCGGCCTGCTCAATGACGCTCGTATTGGGTATGTCCGAGCCAGGAGCACTACGGAGAGCAGGGCTCCTTTCGACTGGTCGGATGTGGGAGTTGCCGAAGGGAAAATGAATAACGACAACGGGATGCCCAACTTAAATATCCTTGGTTCCGTCCGTTTGGCCTCCGCCTTCCCTCTCAATTTCGCCCAAAACAGCTTCGTATTTAGTGATGCTCTTAGTTTCATCCATGGAGCTCATTCCGTCCAATTCGGAGGGTCACTGACGAGGTTGCAGGATAACTTCAGTGATGTAGGCGATGGGTCCTTTGTGCAGTTCCTAAGTTGGCCAGATTTCCTATTGGGCCTGAGTGCGGCTGGCAATGGCACAGGAACTTTCAGCAACGTATATGCGTCGGCGGACGATTTCGGCCTGTTCAGTCGCGAGTATAGGGTGTGGGAGGGCTCAGGGTTTGCGCAGGACGATTATAAGCTCGTTAAATCCCTTACTCTGAATATAGGACTGCGGTACGAGCGGCTGGGGCAATTCGGAGACAGATTGGGTAGAAATTCAAGTTTCGATATCCGCGAGGCCGAGCCCAGTCCTCCGCCAAGCGGCAGTGTAGCCGGTTACATTGTTGCTTCTAATTTTCGTGGTACTGTTCCTCCCGGTGTACTCAGGGCGGACAACACGTTTGGCAATGACGGCGCGGGACAAAACACCATAGCGCCGCGAGTCGGATTTGCGTGGAGTATTCTGCCCAATACGAACAGGTTGGCGCTCAGAGGGGGGTTCGGCTTGTATTACTCCCCTCCAACCGGCCAGGCCTTCTTTCAAAACGTAGAGAGCGCTCCGTACGCCCTAACTCGAATTAATGTCGGACAGGCAAACGCGGGCGCAACGTTTCAAGCGCCTTTCCCGCAGCCCTTTCCCACTCCCGAATCCTTTCCTTTGTTCCCGTCTTACTCTCCCAGCACCTCAACAACTATCTACACCGTTGCACCGGGTTTTCGTTCAGCAGTCGTTCAGGAGTATTCGTTGAATGTTCAAGGGGAACTCCATGAGGGTTGGTTGTTAGAAGTCGGATACGTGGGCAGCCGGGGGACACACTTGCAACGTGTGCGTTCGCTGAATCAGGCGTTGCAGGCGACTGTCAACAATCCAATCAGGGGCGTGACCTCGGATACGTTAGCAAATATTGGGCTACGAGTTCCCATTGTCGGGATACCTGCTGACTCGCTCGACCTGGTGGAATCCGAGGGAAGCTCCTGGTACAACGGGCTCGAGGTGAGCCTGACAAAGCGATTAAGCCACGGCCTTCAGTTTCTTTCTTCTTACACGTTCTCGAAGACGCTGGACACAGATGGCGCCGATATTAATGCAACATCAGCAGGAGTCGCGCTTACCTTGGGAGACCAGAACTCGCCCGGACAGCGATGGGGACGGGCGAGTTTCGATCGCACTCATCGATTCGTTTTCAGCACAACATGGACACTCCCAAGTCCACGCTACGGCGTAAGACGAACTTTTTTGGGGGGCTGGGCTTTGGCCGCAGTGGCAACCATTCAGTCTGGCAGCGCTCTCACGATCGCCGATACAAATTCTACGAATATCTTTGGAATTAGCGAGGACCGGGCACAACTCACCGGCACATGCACGAAAGGCCAGTTGGTAAAGGGAGGGTCCATCGAATCGAAACTGAACGGTTATTTCAACACTTCGTGTTTTACGACTCCGCCGGTAATCGGCGCCGATGGCATTGGGACAGCTTTCGGAGACAGCGGGACAGGCATCGTAGACGGTCCTGGACAAGCAAACTTGGATATTGCAGTTTCGAAAACGGTGGTGTTCGAATGGCCCCATGGAGGAAGTAGCCTTGAATTTCGTGCCGAGTTCTTCAACGCCCTCAACCATCCGCAGTTTGCGAATCCCGACACCAACTTTACATCACCGACCTTCGGTGTCATCAGCAGCACATCTGTCAATCCGCGCGTTGGACAATTGGCCCTGAAATTTGCGTTCTAGCGCCGGACGGAATTCCCAGGAATTCACCAATGCCTGCGACACTCACCGTGCCGCGGACGGGACCATCGAAGGTGAAGACCAATGGTCCGCGTTCCTGAGCGTGTAAGCTCAGAGGGATGCTGCAAAACACTATGGCCGCCGAGAAAATCAAAAGCGCTACGCTGATTTGGCCCTTGTGACAAGACGTCATCGCTTCCTCCATGACCATCCGTGAACCCTTGCGGGTAGGGAACGACATTGTGATTGCTTATATCATGTGTGGGTCACTGTCACGAAGAAACGAAAACGAAACACAAGGGCGAATGATAGACCGAAAGAGTAAGAGTATTCGGTCTTTGCACCGAATGCTCTTGCGAATCTATGAGGAACTGGGGGCTTAATGAGCATTTCGGCAGGGAGCCTGAAATAATCGCGATGTTGGACCCACGTTGGACGCATGCTCGAAGTAGCTTGATTTTGCCGTCTGAACTACGCCCGGGAGCATTGGACGTTGCCCGATGAGAATCCGCCGCTCGGATTAATCCTGTGCTCGGAAAAAAACGAAGCGGTCGCACCTCGGGAACCTCCACAACAAGGTGCTTTCTGTTCACACAGACCAATCGCCTTTTGTTAGCTTTACAGGATCCTAAATTGCCCCGGCCTTTTCGTGTCGGTTCGCAGCACCCGAGAAGTCCGGTTTCTAATTTAGAGCGAGTTCAGCAGAAAACTAACTATCTTCGGGGCGCGTGAATACGAAGGGGAAGCACTTTTGCGTAGTTTGAAAAATCAGGATCACTGGTGAAGATTGTCCACAGTCGTTTGTTCGCGACCGCACATAGAAGAATGTCCACAATCGATACTACGACTCCCTTTGCTCTGCAACGATTGCCGGCCTTCGCCGCTTCTTCGTAGTCAGAGGTGTCGACAACCTCGTCTGGAAAGGAGCGAAGATGGAGCCTCAGTTTTTCATACTGTTCCGTTGCCTTTATGCCCGAGAGGAGCTCTTGCCGAACAAGTCCGATCATTCGCGCTCGGCCTTCTCGAATGAGTTCAGACAACTCGGCCACTAGGAATCTTTCGTTTGTGCTGAGACTCTCGTTCTTTCGACGAAGTGCAAGGGACCAAACCGATGTGTCTATCAAGACATTCATATACGCTTGGCCTTGCGCTCGCGCTTGTAGTCGTAGCCAGGCTCGTAATCAATTCTCCCAAACAGAGAAAGGATTTCTTGTTGCTT
>DATHPO010000251.1:0-7441 GCA_035483835.1 Terriglobales bacterium | reverse complement strand
TTCGCAATCATGGAATCGTAGTAAGGCGGAATCACAGCATCGGTATAAGCCGCGGAGTCCACACGCACGCCCGTCCCGCCCGGGGCCTGAAACGTAGTGATACGCCCCGCCGAGGGCACGAACGTTTCCGGGTCCTCGGCGTTGATGCGGCACTCGATGGCGTGGCCGGAGAAATTCATTTCTCCAACGGCATCGTCCAATCCTTCGCCAGCGGCAATGCGAATCTGGGCTTTGATCAGGTCCACGCCCGTCACCAGCTCGGTCACCGGATGCTCGACCTGAATACGCGCGTTCATCTCGATGAAGTAGATCGAACCGTCCTCATCCATCAAGAATTCGACAGTGCCCGCGTTGGTATACCCAACCTTCTCCAAAGCCCGAACGACCTTCGAGCCTAGTTCTTTCCTTTTCTTGGCGTCCATTACTGGAGAGGGCGATTCCTCGACGAGCTTCTGGTGGCGCCTCTGAATGCTGCACTCGCGCTCGCCAAGATGGATGACTTTGCCGTGCTGGTCTCCCAGCACCTGAAACTCGATGTGCCGGGGATGCTCGAGAAACTTTTCCGCATAGACGTCCGGTGTGCCGAACGCCTGTTGCGCCTCGCTTCTAGCCGTCTCGTAGGCGTTCAACAGCTCTTCCTGTTTGTGAACGACGCGCATCCCGCGCCCGCCACCGCCCGCGGAGGCTTTGATGATCAGCGGAAAGCCAATTCTCTTGGCCTCCTTGGCTAGCTGCTCCTCTCCCTCCACCACCCCTTCGCTGCCGGGCACGGTTGGCACGCCCAGCGCCTTCATTTCCCGCCGCGCGCGGTCCTTCTCGCCCATCATTTCGATCACTTCGGGCGTCGGCCCAATAAATGTAATTTCCGAGGCTTCGCAAACCTTGGCAAAGTTAGCGTTCTCTGAAAGGAAGCCATAACCGGGATGGATGGCATCCACATTGGTGATTTCCGCCGCGCTGATGACTTGAGGAATGTTGAGATAGCTCTCGCTGCTGCGCGGCGGCCCGATGCACACTGCTTCGTCGGCAAACCGCACGTGGAGCGAATTCCGATCAGCTTCAGAATAAACAGCGACCGTGGAAATGCCCAGTTCCTTGCAGGCACAGATGACCCGCAGCGCGATTTCCCCGCGATTGGCAACTAGGATTTTCTGGAACATAGCCTCGGGCGCCGGCTACCTCTTCCGGCTGGGACGGATGCCGAAGAGCGGCTGGCCGTATTCGACGGGCTGCCCGTTTTCGACAAAGATGCGTATCAATTCGCCGCTTTCGTCCGACTCGATTTCATTCATCAGCTTCATGGCTTCGACGATACAGAGCGTTTGCCCGGATTCGACATGCGCTCCTATCTTCACAAAGGCTTCGGCACCGGGGCTAGGAGCCTCGTAGTAAGTCCCTACGATCGGCGACTTAACCAAGTGCAAGTCCTCGGTTGCTCGCGGCTCAGGCGCCGCCGGAGCGCTCGGGGAAGATGGCGTTTGTCTCTCCGGCGCCGCTCCAGGAACGATAATCTCAGGTACGCCCATGGGCCGCGCGTATATAGGCACGCCCGCAGACGGCTTCTTTAGCCGGATCTTCAGGTCCCCGCGCGAATACTCGAACTCCTCCAGGTTGTGCTCGCTCATAAAACGGAGGAGTTGCTCGATTTGCTGGACTTCGGGACTCGCGATGGAAGAGCTTTCCGCTGGTTTTGAGGGCTGTTTTCGTTTCATGCCTGTATCAAAGCTCGATGAGATCCCGCGGTATGCGGGTCAGTACCTCGGTATTCCCCTGGTGCACGGCGACGTCATCTTCGATACGAATTCCCCCTACGCCTGCCATGTAGACCCCGGGTTCAATCGTAATCACGAACCCCGGTTCCAAGCGTGCCTTTTGCCCGCGCGCCACGCGGGGATCCTCATGTACTTCCAGGCCCAGTCCATGCCCCGTGCTATGCGTGAAAAGCCGGTCTAGTTTGTAACCGGCCAAAACTTGCCGCGCCGCAGCGTCCACATCTCCGCAGCTGATCCCAGCCCTTACTGCCGCAATGGCCGCTATCTGCGCTTCCAGGACCGCCCTGTACCATTGTTTCACACGCGCCGGGGCCCTGCCAACGTACACGGTGCGCGTGATGTCGCTGCAATAGTGCGCGAGTATAGCACCCAGGTCTAGTACCACCAACTCATTTTTCTTCAATCGCTTGGCCGTGGGCCGCGCGTGTGGCAAGGCGGAGCGCTCGCCAAACGCCACGATGGTTTCGAAGGCTGGACCGGACGCCCCTCCCCTCCTCATCTGATATTCAATCTCGGCCGCTACCTCATTTTCCATTATTCCCGGCTTCAGCAGCTTTATCGCGCTGCTGAGCGCATTCCCCGCCAGGATGGCCGCCTGGCGCATACGGGCAAGTTCCGAGGGCTCCTTTCGCGCTCGAAGTGTTCCGACAAGGCCGGGAGCAGGAATCCATTTCGTTTGGGCCCCGGCAGCCTTCCGAAGTTGAGCCAACTGTCCAACGGAGGTTTGCGAGGGATCGAAGCCGACGCGTCGAACAGCTCTTTCCCGCAGAAGCCGACCCGTGGACTCCAGCAAGGAGCCTTTCTGTTCAATTAAGCGAACGGAAGTGGTCTCCTCGCGAACCTGCGTTGTGAACCGGCCATCCGTTATGAGCGTGGCTCCCTGATGACTCACGATGAGAACGCCAGCATCCCCTGTGAATCCGGTCAGGTAATACCAGTTGGCTGGATGAGTGACGACCAGAGCGTCGAGCTTTGCCCCAGAAATGAGCTGGATGAGAGCTCTTCGCCGAGTTTTGAAGATAGAGTTCATAAATGAAACGAGGAGACCGCAGTCTCCTCGTTTCCGTTCTTAGTTTAATGTCTCTAGTTCCGAATTACCCGGGGATAATTCGTGGTGTCAGGAAGAACAACAATTCCTGCGATTGGATGGAGATGGTTGTCCGCTTGAAGAGATTCCCAATCAACGGCAAGCTGCCGACGATAGGAACTTCCTGGATGTTCGTATTTTGGGTCGAGACGATGATTCCACCGATGACGACGGTGCCGCCGTCCGGAACCAGCACTTTGGTCTGTGCGGACTGCGTGTCCAACGCAGGGATGCCTTGCACGCGGGGAATACCTTGATCGATCTGGGTATTCTCGACGAGCACGTCCATGAAGATTGTACCTTCCGCTGTAATCTGCGGCGTTACTTCAAGTTGGAGCACGGCATCGATGAATTGCACTGAAATCGTGTTGTTGATGGTCGTCTGAATCGGCAGCTTGACGCCCTGCTTGATAACCGCCTTTTCGTTGTTCTGCGTTACGATGCGCGGCTTCGAAAGCAGCTTGCCGACGCCCTTGGATTCCGCAGCGGTGATAAAGAAGTCGAGCGCGAAGTTCGCCGACCTAAAAGAGTAGCCGAAACCGCTTGTCGGAGCAGCGGCACCAAAATTGGTAGCCAGCGGAATCCCTGTCGACGGACCACCGCCAGACGAACTCGTCGGAGCCGTGATGAGCGGAGGGGGCGGTGTTGAGTTGATCGGACCGGGGCTTACGCCAACTTGGGGAGCGCCACCAAAGATGTTCTGGTTATGTAAGGTAGTGCTCGCGCCTGCGAAACCGAGCTCCGTACCTATGTCCGAGGCGAAGGCGCGCGACGCGGAGATCACACGCGCTTCAATTTCCACCTGCTGGGACTTGCGGTCGAGTTGCCGGTACAGATTGTCAATAGTTGGGATGACAGAAGGAATATCGCGAATGATCAGCTGGTTTGAACGGTCATCGAATAAGATATCGCCGCGCGAGCTTAGGAACTTCTTCAGGATCGGCGCCAATGTAGACGCCTTGGCATAGCTGAGTACCCTGGTTACGGTTACAGGAGCAACTGCTTCCGCTTGGGCTTTATCGAGGTCGCGCTGCGTCTCCGCTTCTGTCTTGAGGGTGGTGCGAGTCGCTATTCGCAACACGTTCCCATTGAGCTGCTTGTCGAGGCCATTGTTCTGGAGAACGATGTCCAGAGCCTGATCCCACGGCACTTCATCGAGCACAATCGTCAGACTTCCCTTGACCGCCGGATCTAAAACAACGTTTAAGCCACTGATTTCGTGGATCAACCGGAAAAAGTCGCGTAGATCAACGTCCTTCAGGTTCACCGAGATCGGCTCTCCCGTGTACTTTCCAGGAGCCGTAGGGGCGTTGGATACCGGTGCCTGCTGGGCCTGAGCTGCGGATGCCGCCAGTCTATTGGCAGCAGCATTGGACGCCTGCGCCGCTTGCTGTGCTGCATCTTGCGTTGTTGCCGGACGCGCTGGCTCATTCGTCCCGACAAACGAGGCAAGGACGACTGAGGGCTGGGTCAGTTCGCCAGGCAAAGCGAAGCGAGGAGCTGGAATCCGTAAAGAGTTTGAGGGCCGCGCATTAGAACGTGGAGCCACAGCGCTGTATTCAAACGCAGCGCGCGTCTTCGGTTCTTGCGTTGAAGTCACAATCTTCGGCTCAGATGGTGCTGCGATGGGTGCCTCGGGCTGCGATTCAAAAAAGACCACGACTGCAGTTCCGTCATGCGAGATCTGATAAGGAGCCACGCTTGTCAGATCGACCACTACGCGGGCAATGTTGGGCCGGTACTGTCCGAGGCGCACGTCGCGGACAGGCTCCGAGACGCCCGCAATCACGGTTTTTTCAACCGCCATCCGCGCGCCGGAAAAATCCAGCACCAAGCGCTCCGGATTCTGCATCCGCAAGGCACGGACGTCGAGCCGCCCTTCGCCTTCCACGCGCACGCTGGCGCGTTGCGGCGCTTGCGTTATCGCCACGCTCGAGATCACCGCGGAAATTGCGGTCGCGCCGGCAGGCTCCTGCGACTGAGCGAGCATGGGGCTCGCGCCCAGCACTGCGCTCGAGAGGATCAGGAAGCCACACCGAAAGGCGGGCCAATTCGTCTTCATTGCTGTTCTCCTGCACTGGAGTAAATTCTCTTGTTCACTTGGCGCTCCACGGGTTTGCCAAACGCATCTTTCCCGATTTCATGGAACGAAACGCCATCCATCGCAATCTTTTCTACGCGTCCGTCGTACAGCTGATCGCCTTCACGTAGGAAATAAGTCCGCAATTGCGGATTGGTCACGACCGCGATCATGCCGCTCGGCGCCTTCACAATTCCGTCAAGCCTCAGCGTGCTCACCTGGAGGCCCGCTTTGCCGGGCGGCAAGTGGTCTCCGGCACTTTTTTGCGCCTGCTGCCGTGCAACCAAAGACTCGAACGGATCGCGCCGCGCGCCCTTCGCTTCCTCGCCTTCCCTCGGCGCGTCTGGGTTAACCGCGGTCTCGACAGGCTTGGCGGGCTTGGGAGCCTTCGCCGCTTTGTCACTTGCGGGTTTTGCCGGGCGCTTCGCCGCCGGTGCAGCTGGTTTTCCTGGCTGCGGCGCAGTCTTGCCGGCGGGCGGTGGCGCGGGTTTCGCGACAGCTGGAGCCGCAGGTTTGGCTTGCGCACGCAGCCCAGGTGCGGCTGCCGCGAGCAAAATCCCTAGTACGAGAGTTAGTGCTGAACGCATAGATCGCTCATTCCCGCTCAGGGTTTCCCAACCGGCTTGACTGCGGACTTCGCTCCCGGATTTCCCGGGGCCGATCCGACGTCAGCTGGCTTGGTAAAAAAAGTCGTTGCCGTAAAGATTGCTGAAACCGTGGTTCCAGGCCTTATCGGGTATTTCGTGCCCTTGGTCTTATCCGGATCAGCAAAATCCAGATCACCCACGTTAATGATTCTTGATAACCGGCCCAACCGCCCAAAAAAATCCATCAGATTAAAGTACGGCCCGTCCGCTTGCACCTCGAACGGCATTTCATAATGATATTCGCGCGGCACGATAGCCAGCGCTGTCAGCCGCCGAACCTGCACATTCGACGCGCTCGCTGCCCCCTGGATCAGGCGGATGAATTCATCCGTCTCTTTTTCTTCCGGGACGATAGTCTTGAGCGTGTCCAGTTGCTTGGAAAGAGCATCCATCTGCTGTTTCAGTTCGCCATAGCGCTGCCGGTAAACCAGCAGTTGTTGCACTTCGGTATTCAGCGTCGAGCGCTGCTGCACGGCCTTGTCCACTGCATCGCGTTCCTGCGCCACCGGCGAAAGCGGAATATAAACGCCCAGGAGAACCACTACGAACGCGATGGCCACTGCCACCAGGCCTTGCATGAACACCGACATGTCACGAAACGGATTGGCCATAGTGGTCCCTTACCCTTTCTTGGCCGGAGTCGCGGCTGGCGCGGCTTTCGACGGCGTGTTGGCCGGCTTTGCCTGCGCCGGGGGTGTTACCCCGACTTGCGGCGGAGTGATCTCCGCCGACAACTGGAAATTGAACGTCTGCACGGACGTATTCTTGTCGTCCTGCTTCGTTTCTTTGATTTCCACCTTCTGGAAATACCCCGACCGCTTTAAAGCCGTAATAAAATTGGCTACCGCATTCACCGATGCCGAAGAGCCCTCGATCGAGAGGGTGGTTCCCTTTCGAGTCATGGTCGTCAGCCAAAGATTCTCTGTCCGCGAAACCGTGTTCGCCACCATGTCGAGCAGGTCCTGTCCGCCCGTGCGGTCGCGTTGCAACTGCTCGATCGTCGAAACTCTTTGTTGGAGTACCTGTTTTTGCTTATCAAAGGCCTCGACTTGCTGCTTGATGTTTTCGAGGTCTGTCTTCTGCGCCTGCAGGACCTTAATCCGGTTGTTCTCTGCCGTTACCAGCTTCTGGTAGTTCAGAAAGAGAAGGAACAGAACGACAACGCCAAACGCCAAGCCTGCACCGATGAACAGTACGGGGAGTGCTGCCCCCGTATCGACCGGCCGGCGCGACGCCTTCGGCCTAATTTGTCCGAGAAGGTTTATGCGGATCATGGTTAGTCAAAGCTCCTCAGTGCCAGACCCACGGCAATGGCCAGCCGCGGCGACATCTCGCGGATTTGGTCATCGCTGTGCCGGCCGGGATTGACGAGCACTTTCCGGAAAGGATTCAACTCCTCAACAGGCATCGCAAATTCTTCTCTGAGCAAGTCCACCAGGCCAGGGACGCGGGCGGTTCCGCCTGCAACGACGATGCGCTGAATATTCTCGCCGCTCGCCGTCGCCCGGAAAAAGTCAAACGTCTTCTGAATTTCCAGCGTCAGAATGTCCGAGACGCTGCGCAGAATCTGTTGTTTTTGCTCGTCGGTCACGCTGGGGAGCGTATCGCCCTTCTTCAAGCGCTCCGCATCCTCAAAGCTCAAGTCCAATTCTTTCTGAAGCGCATCCGTGTATTGGTTTCCGCCCACGCTCACGTCGCGCGTGAACAGTGGAACTCCGCCGCGGACGATATTAATGTTCATCACGCTCGCGCCGATGTTCAGCAGCGCCACGGTTTGTCCTGCGTCCGGTTCGTAGTTCACTTCGAAGCAGTTCTGCAAGCCGAACGCATCGATGTCCACAACCACCGGCGTCTT
>DATHPO010000250.1:0-12606 GCA_035483835.1 Terriglobales bacterium | reverse complement strand
AGGACTTTTTCGTACTCAGTGATCGCGTTTGGCAACTTGCCCTGTTGGACAAACTTCTCCGCAGCACTGAGAACCTTCTGCTTATTGAAGCCAAAACCAAACGCCATAAAAGTGCGGACTCCAGCTCCGGTTCGTCTCTCGCCAGAAAACATTTTCTACAGCACGAGAGTTCGTGGCCAAGTTGACCATTCCATCGGCGTTGCGCCCAGTATCAGGAGATGGTCTTTAGGACAAGGGTAATTGTACGGCTGAGTACTCAGAATCGTATGGTTACTAAGGGTTACCGAAAGGGAGTGTACGACCGGGTTACCTCCGCAAAAGGAGACTGTAGAGACGTAGCTCGTTACGTCTCAGACTTCAGAGGCACCCCGAAGAGAATCTGGGTGAGATTAAGGGCTCAAAGGGTCAAGCTCTTCTTTTCGTGACTTCTGTGCCTCTGTGACTCTGTGGTGCAATGTTCGCGGACAACGCGATCTACACTATGCCCGGCAGACCGCAGCCATGAGAAAGAAGAGCAAGGCCAGCAACAGCGGCTTGGGCAACCGCCGAACGACTTTCCAGACCACAATGCTCATCGACCCGATCCTCCGCGCGCGGGAAATCCGCGAGTGAATCTGTCTGCCAGGCCCGAGTAATACAATTCGGGTATTGGCACATGCGGCAGTCTCAATGTAGGTTAACTGGCCGGAATTTTAAGCAAGACCCCCAATTGGAGGCAAGTGTTTTTTATGACTTGGATCCGCACCATCCCGCTCTCCGCAGCCGATGAGAAGCTACGCAAAGCCATGGAAGACCAGAAGTTGCTCTACCCCAAGGAGTATGCGGTGCCGGTGCATCCCGCCGAGGGCGGAGGCTCCCAGATCGTCGCCTCCCACAGCCTGATTCCCGAGGCGCTCTACCACGCTTTCGCAACCTTTGGCGCGCTCATGTCTCCAGACTTGCCGCTCACCCGCCGCCAGCACGAAATGATAACCACCATGGTCTCCGTGACCAACCGGTGCGTCTATTGAATCGAGTCACACGCAGAGTTTCTGCGTCGCATAACGTTGGACGAAGCACTGATCGAAGCGCTGAAGAAGGACTACACAACCGCCCCCATAACTGAACAAGACCGCGCAATGCTGGACTACGTGGTCAAACTTACCAAGGACGCCACGAAAGTCTGGAAACGCGACCACGACGGCTTGCGTGCCGCCGGATTCGACGACAAGGCAATCCTGCAGATCACCCTCATCGCCTCCTGGTTCAACTACATCAATCGCGTAGCCGACGCCCTGGGCGTGGGACGCGAATAGTCTGCCCGGCGTCCGCGCCCGTCCCCACAATCTGGCGCGAAGCGTGTAGCCAGCGTATTCGATCCTGATTCAAGAAAATCGGATAGCACCAACCGAGGCTGCAGACGCGCTAACATCACATACGTGGAGCGCCGCTCACTCGTCGAATACCTCGGCCATTTTCTGCGAAGAGGACACGAGCCTGCCTACGTGCAGCGCCGCGGATATCGTACCTTGCGCTGGTCGTATCGCCAGGTCGCGGACCTCGCTTTCCAGTTTGCCCGCGAACTGGATGCTCGGGCGATTACGCAGGGTGAGCGCGTCCTGCTCTGGGGCCCAAACTCAGCCGAATGGGTTGCGGCATTCTTAGGATGCGCTTTGCGCGGCGTAGTGGTCGTCCCCATGGACGACGTAGCCACGCCTGACTTCGCGCTCCGCGTACACCAGCAAGTCGGCGCCAAGTTGCTGGTGTCCTCACGAGAGCATTTCCAGGACTCGATTCCAACCCTGCTTTTCGAGGACTTGCCCGAAGCTCTGTCAGTTCATCCGTCCGTGGCTCATCCTTCCGCCGAGGTCGAACCCGCGGACACGCTGGAAATCGTCTTCACTTCCGGCACCACCGCCGAGCCCAAGGGAGTCGTAATTACGCACGGCAACGTTCTCGCCAATATTGCGCCGCTCGAACTGGAGATTCGGAAATATCTCAAATACGAACGATGGGTACACCCAGTCCGCTTCTTGAACCTGTTGCCGCTCAGCCACGTCTTTGGCCAATTTCTTGGCATCTTCCTTCCGCAACTGATGGGCGGCACCGTGATATTCCAGGACACATTCAAACCCGCTGACGTGATCGGGACGATCCGTCGCGAGCGTGTTTCTGTGTTGGTTGCGGTGCCGCGTGTGCTGCAATCCCTGAAGGAGAAAATCGAACGCGATCTAGAAGACGAGGCCAGTAGCGAACAATTCCGGCGACAGTTTCGCACTGCGGAAGGCAAACACTTCCTGCACCGCTGGTGGATCTTCCGCCGCATCCATCGTCAGTTTGGATGGAAATTCTGGGCCTTCATCTCCGGCGGCGCCGCCCTCGACCACGACACCGAAGAGTTCTGGGGACGCCTCGGCTACGCCGCCATTCAAGGCTACGGCCTCACCGAAACCACGTCCCTCATCAGCGTGAACCACCCTTTTCGTCTCGGCAAAGGTTCAATTGGAAAAGTCCTCGCTGGACGCGAAATCAAACTGGCTCCAGACGGAGAAATCCTGGTGCGAGGAGGCGGAGTCGTCGCTGGCTACTGGAATGGAGGCGATCTGCATTCCGTCGCCAGCGAAGACGGATGGTATCGCACCGGCGATGTCGGCGAACTTGATGCCGATGGCAATCTTTATTTCAAGGGACGAAAGAAAGACGTCATCGTTACTCCAGCCGGCATGAACGTCTATCCCGACGACCTCGAAGCCGCCCTGCGCCGTCAGCCGGAGGTGAAAGACGCTGTTGTGATCCCACTACCACGTAATGGAAACGCAGAGCCATGCGCCGCAATCCTACTTCGAAACAGCGGCGCCGATGCGGAACCTATCGTGAAGCGAGCGAACGCATCCCTGGCCGAGTACCAACGAATGAACACGTGGATCGTGTGGCCGGAGGAAGACTTTCCCCGCACTTCCACACAGAAGCCACTCCGAAACGCAATTCAGCAGGCTGTGCAAGCTCAGCTGGCGCAGAAATCTTTTGACCAGATGCCTTCGAGTCCTCTCGCGGAATTGATTGGACGAATCACGGGGCGCTCGTCCTCCCGACTTTCGCCAGGCGCGAATCTCGAATCCGAGCTGAACCTCAGTTCGCTCGACCGCGTGGAGTTATTGAGCGCGCTTGAAGATCGATATCAGCTCGATCTCAGCGAGACCCGGTTCGCCGCCGTGAACACGGTTGGCGAACTGGAGCGCATGCTGCAGGGCAAGCTGCCGCCGCGAGTGCCCTACCACTATCCGCTCTGGGTACAGCGCTGGCCGGTCACGTGGCTCCGCCTGGCGGTGCATTACCTGCTGCTGCGGCCCGCAGTTTTTCTTCTGGGATGGCCTCACATTATGGGTCGCGACAATCTGCGCGGAGTCCGCGGGCCGGTGCTCGTAGTTTGCAATCACATCGGGGACGTCGATCCAGGCTTCGTGCTGACCGCTCTTCCCGCTCGTCTGCGGCACAAGCTGGCGATCGCGACCGGAGGCGAAGCGCTCGAAATATTGCGTACTCCGCCCGCAACAAGAAGCTTTCCTGGCAAAGTTTATGACCGGGTGAAGTGGGTTCTCGGCGTGTCGTTGCTGAATCTGTTTCCCTTGCCGCGCGAAGCGGGATTCCGCGAGAGCTTCGCCTACGCCGGAGAATCCGTCGATCGCGGCTACAGTGTGCTGGTTTTTCCCGAAGGCCGTCACACCACCGATGGCAAAATGCTTCCCTTCCGCGCCGGCATTGGTCTGCTGGCGAACAATCTCGAAATTCCTGTCGTGCCCCTGCGCATCGATGGACTGTTCGAGGTGAAGCAGGCAGGAAAGAAATTTACCCGCCCCGGCCAGGTGAAGGTAAAGATCGGAACCCCCGTTCAATTCAAGCCAGGAACCGATCCCGAGCAGATCGCGCGCGACCTGCAGAAGATTGTGGGGCAGTTGTGAGAACTCATCACTCGTCTCATAAATGCGCGTGGCCCATGTTGGTGGGCGGCGGACTAAAGGCTACAGTCAGCCTACGTGCTGCGATCCACTGACAAAAAATGAGCCGCGAGGCCGCAGCGATTCTGCAAGACGGTGATATAGTGACGGGCAGCGGAGAGCCTCTTCCCTGCTGCCCTTTCCCAGCTTGGCCCGAAAAAGGTATTGCCCAATGGATTTGAACCCCCAGGCAGCGCGAGCCACGAAGGTAGCGATGCTGATCGCGTGCTTTGCACTTTCGACTGGTGGCTGGTCTCAGACCAAGTATAAAGTCCTGCACGATTTCGGAGGGGGCAAAGACGGGAGCGTCCCTTCCGGCCCCCTGACGCTCGATGCGAAGGGTGCCCTGTACGGCGGCACCGGAGCGGGAGGCGGGCTGGGCTGCGAAGGATACGGCTGCGGCAGCGTATTCGAACTGACTAAGCAGACCAATGGCTCTTGGGTTGAGAAGGTTCTGCATCGCTTCGCGGGAGGCGCCGACGGCTCTCACCCAGATGGCGGTTCAATTCTCGACGGGACAGGGAACTTGTACGGGACGATACAAGGGGACGGGAGCGTCGACGTAGCTGGTGTCTTTGAACTGCAACCAACTCCTGGCGGCTGGCACAACACTATCCTCTACAGCGACAATGCCGGTCCAGGACTCGTCTTTGACAAGTTTGACAACCTGTATGGAAAAATAGGCCCTGGCAACTATTTCGGCATAGGCGCCATTGGAGAATTGTCGCCCGGCTCCAAGGGCTGGTCCTACACCGACTTGTTCAACTTCAACCCCGAGGTTGGCTACGCTCCCCCGGCCCCGCCGATCTGGGATGGCAAGGGCAACATGTTTGGGGCTGCCGAGGATGGCGGCATCAGTCAGCCCGCGTGCTGGACTAGCTCCGGCTGCGGGGTGATTTTCAAAATGATGCCCAGCGGCGACGGCACTTGGACCTACCATATCCTGCACCGCTTTGCCTCTTATCCCACCGACGGGCAAAGCCCGGACGGGGGGCTGGCAATGGACGCATCCGGCAACCTCTACGGGGTCACAGGTCTGGGAGGCGTCCATAACCAGGGCACAGTCTTCACGTTCGCAAACCGCGGCGGCCAATGGAAGCAGACCGTGCTGTACAGTTTCCCGAATTGTGCGGACGGCTGCTACCCAGGACGCACGCCGGTGTTCGATAAGTTGGGCGATCTTTACGGCGTTAGCGACGGCGGCTTACCGGATTGCGGCGGCTACACCTGCGGCGTGGTCTTCAAATTGACGCCCCAGGCCGGCGGAACCTGGACATACGGCGTAGTCCACAAATTCAACGGCAACGACGGCGCATTCCCTTGGGGCGTGATCGTCGACGACAAAGGCAACCTCTTCGGTACCACGGAGAACGGCGGCACCTACAACGCCGGCGTCGCCTTCGAGATCACGCCGTAGCTTTTCTTCTATCTGCGGGCAATCGGCCCGCACAAGGCGGTGCCCAATGAGAGCAAGTCCTCGGATGACCCGGGCCCGACGCGTGTCGATGACCCTGTTCGCAGCGGTGACGCTCCTGGCATCCTCGGCGCTGGGGGCGAGCAAGTACAAAGTTCTGCACAATTTTGGCTCCAGCAATGACGGGAGCGTTCCCTTCGGCCCGCTGACGCTTGACGGGAAAGGCAACCTCTACGGCATTACGTTTGATGGAGGCACAGGGCTATGCAGCGACTATGGTTGCGGCACGGTGTTTGAGCTCAAGCACCTAGCGAATGGCACCTGGCAGGAGGCAATCCTCAACAACTTTACCGCAGGCAGCGGCGGGTCGGCCCCTGAAGGCGGCCTGATCTTCGGTAGTGCGGGAAACATTTATGGCACCATGCTTGGAGACCTCAGCTTCGCCGTGGGCGGGATATTCGAGCTAAGCCCCAGCTCTGGCGGCTGGAGCTACACTCTGACCTACAGCGGCAATGCGGGGCCGGGGCTGCTAATCGATAAGGCCGGCAATCTATACGGAGATATAGGGCCCGGCCAATATAAGTACTACGGCGCAATCGCCGAGCTGTCCCGCGGATCCAATGGCTGGAACTATACCGCGCTCTATAGCTTTTGCGGCCAATACCGCTGCCCTGAAGGGTATAACCTTCCCGCTCCGCCAATCTGGGACGGGAAAGGCAACCTGTTTGGCACCACGGAGGATGGCGGGATTGGCCAGCCAGCCTGCTGGACCAGCGCCGGTTGCGGGGTCATTTTCGAGATGACTCCCAACGGAGATGGCACTTGGACCTACCATGTCCTGCACCGCTTTGCCTCCTTTCCCACCGACGGGCAAAGCCCGGACGGGGGGCTGGCAATGGACGCATCCGGCAACCTCTACGGGGTCACAGGTCTGGGAGGCGTACATAACCATGGCACCGTCTTCAAGTTCACATTCCGCGGTGGACAATGGAGGCAGACTGTCTTGTACGACTTTCCGAATTGTGCGGACGGCTGCTACCCAGGACGCACGCCGGTGTTCGATAAGTTGGGCGATCTTTACGGCGTTAGCGACGGCGGCCTAGCGGATTGTGGCGGCTATACCTGCGGAGTAGTTTTCAAATTGACGCCGCAGAAAAACGGCGCGTGGACGTATAGCGTGGTACACAAATTCACGGGCAAGGACGGCGCCTTTCCCTGGGGCGTAATCGTCGACGACAAAGACAACCTCTTCGGTACCACGGAGAACGGCGGCACCTACAACGCCGGCGTCGCCTTCGAGATCACACCCTAGCTTTTCTTCTATCTGCGGGCTTCAGCCGTTTTGTGCCCACGCAGCGCACTTTATCGTTGACTCCGTGAGTCAAATCCGATAATCTATTGCAACATATATTATCTGCAAGATAACGTCGATCTTTGACAATCTGACCCAGGCGATGGCGTAGCTCCCACCTCGCTCAAAATGCCGAACCCTTCCGCAGTTCCAGAATGGGACGGAAGACCACGGCCGTGTGCCTCTAACTCTAATGTTCTCTAGATTTTGCCCGTAAGTCCTGTAAACTCAAAGATCTAGCACATAGTCGCAAAACTAATCCATTGTTTTCAAGATTTTGCAGCCAAAAGGGGGAGGGGGGTACCCGGTACTAAACAGTAAACTCCATCCCAAAACGGGAATGCTCGGACGAGACGCCGAGCCAGACGAATCTGCATTGTCGCTGTCACTGCTCGACGATGACGATGATCAAATAGCGCACGAGAGATAGCTTGGTTATAATCTGTGCCCATGAAACACAAACGATTTTTCGTTGCAGTTGTGTCGTCGACGATCGTTCTCTGGTCGCTCGCCAGCGCGGCCAAAACTGTGGTCGAGATGAAAGATGCCCAAGGCAAAAGCGTGGGCACGGTCACGATAGCGGAGAGCGGAACCGGTGAAAAAGGCGCGGGCGTAGAGCTTGATTTAAACCTGCATGACCTGCCGCCGGGCAAACACGGCATTCACTTTCATCAGAACGCCAAGTGCGATGGTCCAGACTTCAAGTCCGCGGGCCCGCACTTCAATCCCGACGGAAAAAAGCACGGCCTTCAAAATCCCGACGGCCACCACGCCGGCGACATGATGAATTTCAGCGTCGACCAACAAGGCGCGGCCAAACTCAAGATGACTGACGATGACGTCGTCCTCGGAGATGGTAGCAACACCCACTCGCTGTTCAGCAACGGCGGAACGGCGCTGGTCATCCATGCCAAGGAGGACGATATGAAAACCGATCCTTCGGGAAACTCGGGTGATCGCATCGCCTGCGGCACGGTCACCAAGTAAATTGAGCTAGTGACTGGGCGCGGCCTGAGGAGTCTTTGCCGGCGCTATATTAACTTGGACCGAAGAGGCGTTGTCTTGTTTGCGAGTGTCGACGGACACGACCCCGAGACTCCCGCTAGAATCCAGTGACCGAAGCGTTTGGGTCTGCCGGGTTGTGCCATCGAGGCCGGGCCGAACAATGTCGATAGCTTCCCGCGTAACCTGCAGGTTATCGCTCGGCTGCGCAGGGTTCCGCTGCTCTACTTGCTTCGTGGTAGATTGCGTACCGTCCTCGCCCTTCCGATGAACTGTCGTCACCCGCTGGTTCAGGCGCAGGCTGCCATCGACCGGAGTTCCCGGAAGATTATTTGAATAGGTTTCCACCGTGCCGCGTTTCTCGCCTGCAGCATTCTCCGACTCCTTGCTGACCGTCCGCTCGACTACCGCCAGATTTCCGTCAGCTCCCGGGCGCAGCACACGCTCTTCTTTGGTGCTATCTTTGCCATCGCCCTTGATTGTGCCCTCGCGGATTTCTCCGGTCTGCCAGCCGCCATTCAAGTCAGGCAACAGAGTAGACTTGCGAAACTCGACCGTATGGTCGCCCGTTTTGGTGTCGCGTTCCGTGGTCTGCATGGACGCGGCCAGACCGCCATTCGTCGAGGTGGTGAACACCGTGCTCTTGGTCTCCTGCACATTGGGGTTGATCTGCCTGGTGTCTTGAACTTCGCGCTGCACTATCTGCAAACCGCCGTTGGCATCGGGATTCGACGTGGTGCGCACGACCTTCACCTCACCTCCCGGCAAGGTTCGCTTTTCCTCCTCGGTCACCTGAACCAGAGTTTTCCGGCCTTCGGAATCTCTGCCGAATGCGCGTTCCACGGTTCGCATCGTGTTGGCATCGACCTTGACAGTTTCCTTTTGCAGATCCAGATAAGGCGCATAGCGGCCGTACAGTCCCATGGTCTCGATACTCTGATTGTCAACAGTGCGTCCGCCGGACGCGGTATGGGTCTCAGATGTCCTGCTCGGATTGAGATTGCCGGGCAGTTGCTCCCGAGTGGTAGCCGTCCAATTCGAGTCGCTGGACGCCGCGTCCGATCCATTCTGGGTTTGCGCGCGCGCGCATTGCGGCGCAAGCCAAACCACCATCAGAACGGTCGACAGGAAACCGAGAAACGCGAACTGAGGACGCGATTTCATGATCTCAAGCAAGTGGGTCGCAACCCTGACAAGACCCAGCGTTCAGTCTAAGAATAAACCCATTTGTGAAACCAGTCTCGCCCGGCGATGTAAGATAATTGGTCAGGTCGAAGTTCCGGAGAGGTGGCCGAGCGGTTGATGGCACCGGTCTTGAAAACCGGCATACCCGAAAGGGTATCGGGGGTTCGAATCCCTCCCTCTCCGCCAGACCTTTGATTTCTGCGAAGGGCTGTTCTTTCTCATCGTTCCGCGTAATATCCGTCTCTGGTTTGTACCACCAGGTCTTTCTGTTTGGCTGCCAGTGTGATCTTGTGATAACCGGCTTCCGCATTGCCCTTGTCAGGGGTGTAGCCCAGATTGTATTGCGTCCGCAGTTCCTCTGCGATGCTGTCGTAGATTTGATCGATCGCCTGCTTTTTGGAGACTTCGTAGAGACGGCCGCCGGTTTCCCTTGAAATCTGATCGAGGATTTTCTTGCCATCCACGCGGGGTTCCTGCGGATTGCGTCCGCGACCACCGCCTCCTCCGGACCCGCCACCTCCCGGCCAGCCTCCGCCACCCGGAAAGCCTCCGCCGTGCCTGCCCATTCCTCCGCCCTGGTGACCAAAACCGTTGGTGTCCGGATGGTTGTCGGCGAACAGGATGGAGTAAACCACAGTGTCGGCGCGTTGGGCCGCCTCGATGGCGCTTTGCAGCGACTCCTTGCTGCCTCTGTCGTCCCCGTCGGAAAGGACGATAAGGGCTTTGCGGCCCTGTTGCTTCTTCATCAGTTCGTTCGACGCCAGAAAGATGGCATCGTAAAGCAGAGTGCCCGCCCCTCTGCTCATTCGAGGTTGGCCAGTCCCGGAAGATTGAGGGTCGGAAGAGCCCGATCCAGAGGATCCGGGATCGGATCGTCCGCCGCTGCTGCGCTCAAGTTGCGGGGCATCTAGCAATTGCAGAGCCGCCTCCAGCTTGTCGCGGGATGGCGTGAGGTCCTGAAGGAGTTCCACCTCGCGGTCAAAGTGAATGAGGAATGCCTTGTCCTTGGTGTCTGTAAGCATCTGGTCGAGAAAGACCTTGCTGGCATTTCGCTCCTGATCCAGAACATTTCGCTGACTCAGGCTGGTATCGACCAGCAGTCCGAGGGTAAGCGGCAGGTTGGTGTCCTGCGTAAAGTATTTGATCGTTTGCGAGCGGCCATCTTCCTGAAGAAGAAAATCATCCTTGGTCAGATTGCGGACAATCTGGCCTTTCTTGTCACGAACGGTGACCGGAAGGGTAACCACTTTGACGTCAACCGACATGGTGGCGACGGTTTGGGCATTGCCATTGGCATCGTGCTCCTGTGCTGGCGAAAGAGCCACGAGCAGGAGGATGAGCGCGATGCACACGCCGCAAGCTCGTGGCGTGGTCTGAATTGTGGTCGTCTGAACTTTGGTCATGGAGAATGTTCCTCGGGCTGAATTCCCATCTCCTTTTCGAGGTCGATCAACTCCGTCCGAAAGCCAGTGAGCGCCTTGTCCAGTTTTTCCGTGACGGCGAGAAGTTTCTTGTCGTTGATCTGCGATCGTTCCAGCTCTTGCGCCAGGGCCTTGCTCTGTTTCGAGAGATCCGAGTCCGCCTTACTGAGCTTTTTGATTTGAGGCTTTAATCCTGATTGCTGCGCGCTCGAAAAACTCCCGACAAATCGCTGGATGTTGGTCTGTGCCTCGTCCAGCGCATCGCTTAAATCTGAGTAGCGAGATGAATTCGGCATACCTGCATTCTTAAGAGGCTGGATAAGATTCTGCGCCTGTTCGCTGGCGGCTTCCGTGCTTTTATCCAATTGCTGGAACTGGGCGACCTGGTCCGGGGTGGCCTGGAGCGCAATTGCGCGATTGAAATCGTTCATGTCGCCGGTGCTGGCCGTCGGGTTGGATGCGACCGTCGAAGGGCGTCCAGAACCGTGCCCTCCGCGCTGGGCCAGCAGCGTGGAGGGGCACACTAGGAGGACAATCTGAAAGAGCAGCACTAACGATCGATTCAAGATGGTTTCGCTTCAAATATAGTAACGAGCAGAAGGCGAATCCGAGGTAAAGAATCCGTCAAGGAAGGTAAAACCTTGTAAACTCGACAGGCTCTCATGAGAAAACGATGTCGCCTCTCCCCGCTGCTTTTCTTTCTCTTTCTCTCTGCGTTCCTGCCGTCGATGGCCCTCGCACAGGCTGCCGCAACGCCTTCACAAAAACCGCAACCAGCCGGAAACCTTGGAGTCGGTGTCAGGGTTTGTGAACGCTGCGTTCGCGCCCATGAGGAATTCCTCGCCTCGGACGCGCTGCAGGGTCGTGGCAGCGGCACGCAGGATGAACTGGTATCCGCGACCTACGTGGCGTCGCAGCTACGCCAGTACGGCATTGAACCGGCGGGTGACGATGGCGGTTACATTCAGCGTGTGCCCGCCATTCAACGGAACATCGTATCTCCGCCGCGGCTAACGATCTCGCCGACGGGAGGCAACAGGTCGGCTGAGCCCATCGCTTGGGATTATGGCAAGGATTTCCTGGTCGTAGTTCTGACACAAACGGAATTTTCCGGACCGTTGCGAAAACTAAATGTGGACGACCTTAGCGGCACCGGAAATCCAGCAGTCGACCCGGGAGCGGTGGTGCTGATTGTGGGTTCGGATGAAAGCAAAGTCAGGCAGACAGCGTTCTCGCTGGCTTCGGCGGGCGCGTCTGCCATACTCAAACTCGCGCGCGATAGCGACGTCAAGCACTTCGAGGAGGCTGGCAAACAACTGCCTAAGGTGGCCACCGAGTTGAAGGACGGCTCCGCCGACGCTAAGAAATTCAATGTGTTGGCGTTGAAGCAGGATGCGGTCGATGCGATCGAGCAGCTGCCGGAAGGGAGCATGGTGAAGTTCGAAGCGCGGTCGTCTGAAGAAAAAGGGTACACGTGGAATGCGGTGGGCATACTGCGAGGCAGCGATCCGTCGCTGCAACGCCACGCAATCCTGTTTTCGGCTCATTTGGATCACTTGGGAATTGGGGTTCCGGTCAACGGCGACGACATCTACAACGGAGCAGACGATGACGCTTCGGGCACTACGGCTGTACTCGAAATCGCGCGTGTGCTAGGCCGAGGACAGCGTCCGCGGCACACCGTGCTGTTCGCCCTGTTTGGCAGCGAAGAGATGGGCGCGATCGGATCAACCTATTTCCGCAACCATCCTCCCGTGCCGCTGAAAGAGATTGCCGCCAACCTGGAATTTGAAATGATCGGCAGACCGGATCCGGCGGTGAAAAACGATACCCTGTGGCTCACGGGATGGGAGCGGTCAAATCTTGGTCCGGAACTGGCAGCGCATGGTGCTCATCTGGTGGCTGATCCGCATCCTGGTGAGAACTTCTTTGCGCGCTCCGATAATTTTGTTCTGGCAAAAAAAGGGGTCGTAGCGCAGACGATATCAAGCTATGGCTTGCACAAAGACTATCATCGGCCCAGCGACGATCTGGCCCACTTGGACTTCAAACACATGAATGCAGCGATTGGATCGCTGTTGATGCCGCTGGAGTGGCTGGTGAATTCAGAGTTCCAGCCTAAGTGGAATGCGGGAAGGCGGCCTTAGCACTTATGGAGACCGGGCGTCCTCCATTAAATTAAATGCTGAGTGCTTCTTCTCAGTTTGTCTTCTTCGCCTTGCTGATCTTCTCGTCAATGGGTTTGCGGCCTGCGAAGCC
>DATHPO010000249.1:0-17562 GCA_035483835.1 Terriglobales bacterium | reverse complement strand
GCCCAGGAGGATGTCGAACGGGTGCAGGAGTTTCGCAAGTGCATTGAGTGCTATCTCTGTCAGGATGTCTGCCACGTCTTGCGCGACCATCACATGCACGAACAATTCATTGGGCCGCGATTTCTGGTGTATGCGGCAGCGCTCGAAATGCATCCGTTGGACGTGGTCGATCGCGTGGAAGATCTGAGAAAGCAATTCGGCATAGGTCTTTGCAACATCACTAAGTGCTGCACCAAAGTTTGTCCTGAAAGCATCACGATCACCGACAACGCGATCATTCCGCTCAAGGAGCGCGTTGTGGACCGTTTCTTCGATCCGCTGTCGAAACTGTTCCGGGTATTCAGCAATTCGAAAAGATAGGAGACGTTATGCATTTCGAACTGAAATCCATTTCAGTGCAGAGTATCCCCGAAGCGCTCGCGAAGGTGGAGCGCTACAGACTTTTGAATGAACCTAGTCTTGCGGAAAGCATTTGCCTCGATATTCTGGCCATCGTGCCCGACCATCAGCAGGCGCTGATTTCGCTTCTGCTCGCCCGAACCGACCAATTCGATTCTGATGTGCATGTGAAAGCCGCACAAGAGGCTCTTGCACAGATCAAGGGCGACTACGAGCGGGCCTACTACCAGGGCATCATCTGGGAGCGTTTCGGAAACGCGCGCATTCGCCACGGCGGCACTGGAGCCGGCGCATCCGCGTATCACGCTATGCGGGAGGCAATGGATCACTATGAGAAGGCCATGAATTTTGCGATACCCGGGAACGACGATGCTATTCTGCGATGGAACACCTGTGCGCGCGTGATCATGCAGAATCCGGACATGGTCCCCGAGAATGAGCCTGCACAGTCGTGGGAGCGTGACGAAGCCAGCTCCAGAATCGCAGACGCTTAGCTGCATAAGAGACGCTATGCCGAATCCCGGATCATACCGAATCGAGCTACTTCGGACTGGCTAATTTTATTTGAATCAATCCTTTCGATCGTCGACGGGGCGAACCTTAAACGGTTGGTTGATCATTGTCAATGCCCCTTTTTAATGCAACGTCAAGCCGGGCTAACTTGCACGCTCGGAAGTGCAATCCGCTGAAACACGCACGCTTAGCCGACCTGGCATCGAGCTGTCCTTGTTTCCCACAGAGTCTTGCACTACTACGTAAAAATCGCGCCAGTGATTGCCGGCAAAGAAGTTAAACACCATGACTGTGGAAGCAACCTAACCGAAATCCTCCCCAACGCATCAACCACCGGTCCACGACTTCAGAGTGTGAATACATTTCGTTGTCGTACGTGGTGGACGTTCGGAATTGCACTTCGCCCACCGCAGGCCCGGATCCGTTCTTGGCTCGACGCAAGTGCGACGTATAGGACAATTCCGTTGCCGTTGCTCGGCTTATTATTAAGTCGCGAAAGCGGGCGGCCATTTGCGCGCGAATCCACGAAGTGCCGAGGCAGCGCGTTTTCTTTTGCTGCCGGGCTTGCGCGGTGTACCCGGCACCTGTCGTTTCGTAGACAAGACCTTTTCGATTTCTTCCCGCAGCCAGCGATTGGCCGGATCATTTTCCACGCTCTCGTGCCAGTACAAGTGAGCTTCGAGACGAGGCGCTTGGAGTGGGAAGGGATACACTTGGTTTACCAAAACCGTGTTCAGCAGTTGCGCATGGCGCTCCGGCAAGGTCAGCAGCATGTCCGTCTTACTCACCACCATGCAGGCAGTCAGGTTGTGTTGGCTACGCAGAAACACTTGTCGGCGAAGTCCCCGGCGGCTGAGTTCGACGTCGATCAGGCTAGGGCCGTGGCGCCGAGAAGAGACCTGAATATGGCGTTGCGCCAAGTAGGTATCCAGATCGAGTCTGCCCCCAATCGCCGGATGACCCTGCCGGGCGATGACCACGAATGGTTCGTTCAGGAGCCACTTGTGGCGAATGCGATCGCTTACGGTCATAGGTATATCGATAGCCAAATCGACCGAACCGCTGGCGAGTTCGGTCTCTAAGTCTCTGCGCTTGACCCGCGACGTCGTGATCGACATTCCCGGCGCGGCATGCGTTAGGCGCTTCAGCAAAGATGGAAGAATCAGGGCTTCGGCGTACTCCCACAACGACAGGTGAAAATTACGGCGCGCGTGTTCGGGAACGAAATTGCGACTCTGGCTGAGATTCAGTTCCAGAATTTGCAGCGCTTGGCGCACTTGCTCAATCATGTTCCGCGTGAACGGTGTCGGTACCATGTGCGGCCCCTGGCGGACGAAGAGCGGATCTTGCAGGAGATCGCGGAGTCTCTTCAGCGCATGGCTGATCGCCGGTTGTGTGAGGTTCAGTTGCTGGCCCGCACGAGTGATGTTGCCCTCGCGATAAATGGCTTCCAGCACCACGAACAGATTCAGGTCGACCTGACTTAAATGCACGCCGCATATATTACAGGATTCGTAGGATTCATTAGGAGAATTCTACTGAAATCGCTAATCTAGACGACTGCAGGGTGAACTCTGAACCAATGGACTTTTCTCCATCACCAAAAGCCCAGGGTTACATTCGACGCCTCTCGGCTTTCATGCAAGAGTACGTCCTGCCCGCGGAGCCGGAGTATTGCGCACAATTGCAGAATCTTCCCGACTGGCACCACTGGAAGCAGCCCGCGGTCATGGAGACTTTGAAGGCCAAGGCGCGGGCGGCTGGCCTATGGAATCTGTTTCTCCCCGACCAGGAGTATGGCGCCGGGCTTACCAATCTGGAATACGCACCCTTGGCGGAAATCACCGGGCGCTCTTCGATTGCCCCTGAGGTCTTCAATTGCAACGCACCCGACACCGGCAATATGGAGGTGCTGGTGAAGTTTGGTTCGGCCGCGCAAAAGCAACGTTGGCTGATGCCGCTGCTGGCCGGCGAGGTTCGTTCGGCGTTCTGCATGACTGAACCCGACGTAGCCTCCTCAGATGCGACGAACATGCAAGCTACAGCTCTTATTCAGGGCGAGCATGTGGTTCTCAACGGAAGGAAATGGTGGAGTTCCGGAATCGGCCATCCCCATTGCCGGCTGCTCATCTTTATGGGCATAACCGATCACTCCGCCTCGAGGTATCGGCGTCATTCCATGGTTCTGGTGCCCATCGATAGTCCCGGCCTAAAGATCGAGCGCATGGTCCCAGTCTTTGGCTCCTATGATTCGCCTTTCGGTCACGGTGAAGTGAGCTTCACGAATGTTCGGTTACCGCTCGACCACATCATCGCGGGACCGGGCCGTGGTTTTGAAATCGCGCAGGGTCGGCTCGGCCCCGGTCGCATTCATCACTGCATGCGCACACTGGGAGCCGCCGAACGCGCCCTTGAACTTTTGTGCCGTCGCTCGCTACATCGCGTGGCCTTTGGCAAGCCCCTGGCGGAACTGGGCGCCAATGCCGATGTCATTGCCAATGCTCGCATCATGCTGGAACAAGCCCGTCTGCTTACCCTCAAGGCCGCGTGGATGCTCGATGAAGGCGGAGCCAAGGGAGCTCGCAGCGAAATCTCTCAAATCAAAGTCGCCGTTCCAAACATTGCGCTGGAGATTATCGACCAGGCAATTCAAATGCACGGAGCCGCCGGGGTGTCCGACGATCTTCCGCTGGCTCAACTATTTGCCACTATCCGCGCGCTTCGCATCGCGGACGGTCCCGATGAGGTGCATCGCGCCTTGATTGCCAAGTTGGAATTGAGGAAATACAAAGTCAGGGGCGTTGGCCTGACTGCTGGCGAAGCCGAGCGAAATGGCTGCGGCCTTCGATGCTCGGAGGCGCCTGCCCCGTCGCCTGTGCTTCAGAATGAGAAGCGCACACCGAGCTGAATCTGGCGCTTGGGGAAGGCGGAGGTGAACGCCAGCGGCGTGCTGGGAGTAGCCACGCTGCCGTCCCCGAGCAGCGTGCCCGGACGAATCCCATGCACATTGAACGTCGTAAACCCCGGGGTCAATCCGAAAAGAGGACTTACCTCGTTATTTACGCTGGCAAAATTTGTCCGATTCGCGATGTTGAATCCTTCCGCCGTAAATTGCAGGTTCGCCCTCTCGCCTAGTTTGTGCCCCCAGGTCAAGCGCATGTCGAAGTCGATGTAGTTCGGTCCCAGACCCGTGTCGCGCGGAGCACCGATGGGGCGTTCATTGGTGGTGTGATTGTCGCCGTTCACCTCGCCTCCAGCTAGCAAATTGAAGGGATGGCCACTGTGGTACGAGAAAACCGGGGCCAGCTGGAAACCCGATAGGACAGGCTGTTTCCAGGGGCTGTCGAAGACTCCCGCGATCACAACTTTATTCCGTTGATCAAACTCGGAGAGAGCGCGATCCATCCCAAGATTGGTCGGGTCTTGCGGCCCGTAGTCGGAGTTGTAATCCGTGGAAGTGTCAAAGCCTTTGCTGTATGTGTAATTCCCGAACAAGGAGAAGTGCTCATTAAATCGCTTTTTAACTTCCAAAATGCCGCCCTCGTAAAGCGCTTCTGACTCAGAACTATATTGGTTGTTCTGCGTCACAAGCGGATTCACGAAGCAGAGAGTGGGGTTGGGAGCGCAGGGCAGGCCCTCAGTGCCGCCCAGGGGGTCGGCCGCCGGACTTGTATTCCAGTTGCGATAGGTAACGACCTGGCCATTCGCCAACCTTACCGTGGTGTACGGCGCGGGCAGCAGATTGGTATCGATTGCGACCGGGAGCCTCTGCGTGTGAGTATAGATTGCGCTCAGAGAAATCGAAAATCCGCGTCCGATCTCACGTTCAATTCCAAAAGAAGCCTGCTGCGCAATTGCGGGACGATAGCCCGGCTGGTTTACGAAAACTACTTGCAGCGGAGAAAGAATCCCGCTATTCGTCACATTGATCCCAAACGGCGCCACAGCGGCCGGCGTGATGCAGGCAGCATTCCCGGGGGTCGGGGTCGTGCACTGTATCAATCCCTGCGCGAAGAGTGTCTGGAAAACCACGGGCGCGGTTTGTAAGCCGGGGAGACCAGTCGGAGTGATCGGATCTACATAAATAGAAATTTCGCGGTTGCAAGGGCTGCTGCCGTTGCCCGGAAACAGGGGGGCGATTCCGCAAATCGCGGTCAAGTTTGCGACCTGCCCTGCCGGTGTGCTGTTCTCGACCGCGGATTTATTCTTGTTCACAACCCCCAGGCTCAAGTCCACGTCGGGGATCTGTACGTCCACGGGTCCGTAGAAGATTCCGTACCCTCCCCGGATCACAGTCTTGTGATCCTGGGAAGGATCCCACGCGAAGGAAACTCGGGGAGCAAAATCCTTGTTATAGGTCGTCAGAGGTGCGAACTGGGTGTCTAGTTCGTAGCGGAGACCGTAGTTGAGAGTGAAATTTGGTGCGATCTTCCAAGAGTCCTGCACGTACAGCCCGGTTAGCGGTCGGGTGTAGTACGGATAGGTCGGATTTCCAAAACCCTGCTGGTAAACCTGAGGTAGACCGAAAGATGCCGATTGCAACGGGTTGACAGTAGTGCTCGCAAGCTGGGGGCTGATCGCGGCGCCCGGGAGCGATCCGAACACAAAGCGACCTGGGAAAAAAGTGTGCGATTCGGTGTGATTGCCCCGGAGCAGTTCTGAACCCCCGAACCTGATCGTGTGATTGCCGCGGATTAGGGTGAAATTATCCGCAAATTCGTAGCGGCGCAGGATCGTAATGCTGGGCAGAAAAATGTTCGTTCCCAGGTTATTGATAAAACTCGGAATCTGGAGGCCCACCTGTCCCGGCTCGTTAGGAATTACGTTAAAGCTGTTGTAATCCCACTGCACCCGGGCCTCGTTCTGGGCTGCTGCGCTGAACTGATGATACCAGGCGGCTTGCAGATTATTGTCGTAAGTGTGGATCGAACTTCCCGCCGAATAAGCGGTCAGAGACTGCACATCCGGAGACTCCTCCAAATCGTGTCCATATCTGTAGGTGACAGAAATTTCGTTGTTCTCATTAAAGTGGTGGTCCAACCGTCCGGATGCCAAGTATTCCCGGGTGTTGTAAGGAAAAAGTCCACCCTGAGTTTCGAACTGGTTTATGAGGAACGCATTCAGCGCGGCTTGCCCCGGGGTCACGAACGGGTTCGACCCGGGGTTTGGGTTCAAGGTCAAAACGCTCTGAAGGGCAAAGGCGCAAATATTTGACGGCAAAGTTAGGACAGTTCCGTTCGGAAGATTAAGGCAGCCAACGGGCACCGATGAATTCGCCAGCCCACCAATAATGGCATCTTGCGCCGCAGTGGGTCGAAAAATATTAGTGTCCGTCAACAGCGGAACTGCGTTCTGCGCATTCTGCAACAGGCCTTCGAATGCAACAAACAGAAATGTCTTGTCTTTCTTGATCGGAAAACCCAGCGTTCCGCCGAATTGCTGGCGAGTCAAAGAATCCTTGATCGGAGAACCTACAGAGTCGGGCTCGGCAGGATTGAAGGTTTGGCCGGGTTGCAATGCCGGGCTGAACGAAAACGGATTCGCGGCGTCTAGCGCAGAGTCGCGGAAAAAACCGTACAGGGTGCCATGCAGGTTGTTGGTGCCGGACTTGGTCACAATGTTGATCGAAGCCCCAGTGGCTGCTCCCAAGTCGGCCGCGTAGTTGCTGCGATTGATTTGGAATTCCTGCACGTCGTCCTGGCTTACCGTCAGGCGCACGCCACCGCTGTCACCTGAGGTTTCCCCACCGTCCACGGTTATGCTGTTTCCTCTGCCATTACTGCCGTAGAAGGATAGCCCACTCTGCGGGGTTTGCTTGACTCGGAAATCCTGGTCCCCCGCCAGCCTGGTGGAATCGGAGACACCTGGGGCGAGCAAAGTAAACGTAAGATAATCGCGCCGGTCAACCGGCAGGTCGGCGATGTACCGTTGCGTAATGGTGTCCGCTTGGCTGCCTCGTTCAGTTTCGACCACGGGCGGCTGATCCGTTACCTCGACAACCGTCGCTACCTGCGACGGTTTTAGCTTGAAATCAGAGACCACTGTCTGACCGACGGCGACAGTGACGCCCTTGCGGATTTCAGTTCCAAAACCGGCCATTCGCGCGCTGATATCGTAGGTGGCGGGCGACAGCCCTGCAACTCGAAACTGTCCGGCGCTGTTCGTCGTCACCGAGCGGTTCAGACCTGTCTGTGTATCCACAACATTGACAGTCGCGTTGAGCATGACCGCGCCCGCAGAGTCAGTTACAGTTCCAGTGATCTGTCCGGACGTGCCCACGCCCTGCCCATGAGCCATTAAGGTTGCGAACAGGAAGCACACAAAAACAGTTGTGAGTGACTTGACAGGATTCTTCCGCTTCCAGGAGCAGGCCCGGTAACGTGAAGTCGCACGACCATCCAAACAGCTCTGTTGGAAAACCATGTTCCCCCCTAACCTTAGACTTGCTCTGAATTCAAATGAACATTCGGCCGCCCACCAGAAAGCAGCCCGCTCTGCCCACCTGCGGGTCGTTTTTCCAGGCCGGCATCGTCTTGAATGAGATTTTCTGGTTTCTTGGATTTGCGAATGAGAACGAACAATTCCCCACGCTCGTGCCGTTCAGAGCGCCGCATCTTCATGATGGGCGCGAGCCTATCCGCGTTCGCCAAATTCATCAAATGAATTGTTTTGATGATGCTCTATGCTTGTCGTGAATGGCGTGTTAGGCGGACGCGCGCTCGCAATCGATTTCTCGGAATCTCGTTGTTTTACTGACGAGGCGCTCTACGAGGGTCGATCAGAGAAGGATGCGAAAGAAATTCGAGTATTTCCTGGTGCGCGCCCTGGGTCTGATCGGTAAGAAACAGGTGACTCGCGTGTTCGAGTAGGACGAGTCTTGCACCTGGAATCCGCTCCGCGATCAACTCACCGTTGCCAGGGGGCACCAGCGCGTCGGATTTTCCATGGATGACGAGCGTCGGCGCCGTGATCTGAGCGATTCTGCTGTAGGACTCCCACGCCAGAATTCCCTGCAGTTGTGCCGTGTAACCCTCCATGGAAGGGAGCCAGCGCCGGCGCAAGCTGAGGTCCTCTTCGATTTTCTCTTGTGGCGTAGCCGCGTAATAGATGTAAGGAAGAATGGCTTCCCGCGCTTGCTGCAGCGTCATGCCGCGCACCATCAGAATATCCGTCACCTTGCTCTCCGCGCGCACAGCAGAAGGCCCACCGGGCGATGTGCAGCCCAGAATCAATGAGCGCGTCCGCGCCGGATATTGCAGCGCGAATTCTTGCGCAATCATGCCGCCCATCGAGACGCCGAAAACGTGGGCGTCGGAAACTCCCGCTGCATCCAGAACCGCAGCCGCGTCCGATGCCATGGTCGCAATTGAATAAGGTCCGGCGGGCACGTCGCTCAGCCCCACCCCTCGGTTGTCGAATGCTACCGTACGGTACCGTTGCGCCAGCACAGGACGCGTGCGATGCCACAGGCTCGACGGATACCCAAGACCCATAATCAAGAGAACGGGCGCTCCGTACCCCTCCTCGTCCCAATAAATCTTTATCCCTTGATTGTCGACGAATGCCATCCGAGGCTCTCCTCAACGTTTGGTGAGCCTAGCCCACCTTAAGCATCAGCTTCCCCGAGTTCTCGCCGTTAAAAAGCTTGAGCAGAGTTTCGGGAAAGGCTGCCAGCCCTTCGACAATATCCTCGCGTGACTTCAGCTCGCCCGCCGCCATCCATCGCGCCATTTCCGCTCTGGCTTGCGGGTAGCGCTCAACATAGTCGAATACCAGCATGCCTTTCATCGTGGCGCGATTCGTAAGCAAAGACATGTAGTTGCGGGGTCCCGCCATCGGGCCGGTATTGTTGTACTGGGAGATTGCCCCGCAGATCACAACCCGCGCGCCCCGCGCAAGATTCGACAGCGCAGCCTCTAGAATCGTGCCGCCCACGTTGTCAAAATAAACATCAATACCTTTTGGGCAATGCTTCTGAAGAGACTGCTTCACGTCTTCGGACCTGTAGTCGATGGCCGCATCGAGGCCCAGCTCGTGCACGATATAATGGCACTTCTCCGCTCCTCCCGCGATGCCCACCACACGGCAGTTCGTGATTTTGGCGATCTGTCCCACTAGACTGCCCACTGCTCCTGCTGCGGCCGAGACCACTACTGTCTCCCCAGGCTTTGGCTGGCCAGTGTCGAGAAGACCGAAATACGCGGTCATGCCCGGCATGCCGAGTGCGCTGAGATACTTTGGCAGCGGAGCGGTTTTCGCGTCGACCTTCGTCACTCCGCGGCCGTCGGTCAGCGCGTACTCCTGCACTCCGAGTAATCCTGAAACGTGATCACCCACCGCGAAGCGAGAGTCACGCGACGTAGTCACAATTCCCGCTCCTAGCGCCCGCATGAGTTCTCCGATGCCCACTGGCGGCACATACGAGCGCACATCATTGATCCACATACGCATCGCCGGATCCAACGAGATGTACAACACCTGAACAAGTAACTGACCTTCCTGCGGCTCCGGAACCGGCTCTTCGACGAAGGTCCAGTCGCTGCGTTTCAGCATTCCCACAGGGCGCGCTGCCAGCAGAAATTTGTGATTGATGAGTGTCACATTGACTCCTTCGCCGCGAATTCTGTCTTTCAGACCGTATATCGCTCGCTCGCCAGCAACCGCCCGGCAATCTGGCGCCGTATCGCGATTGCATTCACCGGATCGTGAGTGGCATACCCGCGTAAGCGAGAAAGGTTTCGCCACAGTTCCTCGTCCTGGTCACAGGCGCTCAACACGGTCCTCGACGAGAGCTCGACCCGGGCGATAGCATCGCGCAAGTACACGGCGCAGGCATCCGCCGCATTAGCTCCGCCGCCGGCCAACGCCAGTTTCCGGCTGCGTAGTAGACTCGACTCCATGGCAAACACTTCCATGATGATGTCGGACAGGTTCATGATGATCTCTTGATATTGTTGGAGCTGCGCACCAAATTTCTGGTGGGCGACTCCGAGCGTCAGTAAGGCGATTCTCTTCGCCTTATGAACCAGGCTCAGCTCCACATCGGTAGATTCGCCGCCGACTTGCGGCTCGGCATTCTGCAGGATAGCGCGGGCGGCCTCAAGAAGAGGAAGTTGTCCGCGGGCTGCACGCTTCAACGGCATGCCCGTGATGACTAATCGGTTAATTTCGCTGGTCCCCTCGAACAGACGGTTGATTCGCGAATCGCGATAGGCACGCTCCACCGCATAGTCCTGATGGTATCCATAGCCGCCGTGTATCTGAACGCCTTCATCGACCACATAGTCGAGCATCTCGGCGGCGTAAACCTTGACCATCGAGCATTCGGCGGCAAACTCTTCGATGGCTTTCAGTTCTTGGGTGGAACCATCTGCAGATGCAGCGGACGCGACGTGCATTTGATTCTCAATCAGTCCCACCACACGCCATGCCATCGACTCCGCCACGAAAATGCGAATCGCCATTTCGGCAAGCTTGTGTTGAATCGCACCGAATTCGGCAATCGCCGATCCGAATGCTTTGCGTTGCTTGGCATATTTCAGACAAGTTGCAAGCACATTTTTCGCGGCTCCGACTAAGGCCGGCCCCAGTTTCAATCGTCCGATGTTCAGGATGTTGAATGCGATCACGTGTCCCCGCCCAATTTCTCCCAGCACGTTTTCCACCGGCACTGGAACGTTGTCCAAATACACGGCCGTGGTGGAACTTCCGGTGATTCCCATCTTGTGTTCCTCCGACCCGCTGCTCACGCCCGGAAAGTTCCGTTCAACCAGAAACGCCGTGAACTTTTCTCCTCCAACCTTGGCAAATACCGTAAACAGGTCGGCCGCGCCGCCATTGGTGATCCACATCTTCTGGCCATTCAGCATGTAGTGTTTTCCATCGGGTGTGAGATCTGCGCGGGTCCGTGCCGCCAGAGCATCCGACCCGGCCAGAGGCTCGGTCAGCGCATAAGCGGCGAGCATCTCGACCTTGGCCAGCTTCGGCAAGTACTTCCGCTTTTGCTGCTCATTCCCAAAGTAGACAATCGGGAGGGTGCCGATGCCGGTGTGCGCCGAGTGCCAGCCTCCATAAGAGCCGTCCCGTCCCATGCGCTCAGCCGTCACCATCAGCGACGGCAAATCCATCGCCATGCCGCCATATTCCTCTGGAATCGCCATGCCTGTCAGACCGAGATCGACCGATTTCCGCAGCACTGCCATCGCGGCGCCCGGCTTCTTTTCTCGGATCGCGGGTAGATTCGGTTCCACTTCGTGGGCCCAGAATTCATCGACCATCTGACCGACGGCGAGATGCTCCTCGGACAGATCTTCGGGCGTGAAAATATCTTGGGGCGCCGACTCTTCGATCAGAAATGCCGTTCCTTTGGTCGTCTTGCGTGGAATGTCTGTTAATGTCGTCATGAATTACTCCTATGCCACCTTTTGAGATAGAGAATCTAAGTGCCTTGAAACGGTTCGAAGGACGAGAATTCCCTCCGACCGACTGGTTCGTGATTACGCAGGATCGAATCCAAGAATTTGCTGACGCCACCGAGGACCGCCAATGGATTCACTTGGACCCGGAGCGGGCCCATCGCGAATCGCCCTTCGGCGACTGCGTTGTTCATGGATTTCTGACCCTTTCGCTGCTGAGTTATTTTCTCAAACAGACAATCGCCGTCCGTTCGGGCGTCGCGATGAGCGTCAACTACGGCCTGAACAAGGTTCGTTTTCCGTCGGCCGTTCGCGCCGGTTCGCTGGTGCGGTCTCGCGTCACCCTGCTTTCGGTGAAGGAATCGCCGGAGTTTGTAGACGCCACTTTCCTCATCCGTGTCGAGAGTCAGTCCTCCGACAAGCCCTGCTGTGTCGCCGAGTGGCTGGTCCGGTATTACGCAAAGTGAGCGGGGATTCATATCGTTCCGCTTTCCGCGCAGCGCCATGAGGCGCGCAGCAAGGCATGAACCCGTTTCGGCATGCATGCGAAACGCGAGTCGTGCGTTAATCCTTGGACGTAGCGGTAGTAGATCTGCTGAATAATGACCGCGACTTTGAAGCGGGCAAACGTCAGATAGAAGGACATGTCGCCGGGATCACGGCCGGTCGCAGCGGCATAGCGCTCGACTAGTTGTGCCCGCGTCAGTGTGCCCGGCAGCGTGGTCGGCGTGCTGCGAATTTCCTGGAGTTCTTCTGGATCCTGCGGATCAGTCCAATATGCGAGCGTCGTCCCCAAGTCCGTCAGCGGATCTCCCAGCGTGCACATCTCCCAATCCAGAACGCCCACCATGTTCGTCGCGTCGTCAACATCGAGGACGACATTGTCGTACTTGTAGTCATTGTGAATGAGCGCCGTATCGTAGCTGACCGGCATTCGTTCGGTGAGCCACGAAGAAATACGTTCAATTTCCGGAAGGTCGTGGGTTTTCGAATTGTGGTAGCGCTCGATCCAACCTTCGACCTGGCGCTTGAGATAGCCTTGCGGCTTGCCCAAATCAGCCAAGCCGATCGCCGTGTACTCCAGGCCGTGCAGACGCGCCAGGTTATCGAGGAACGCTTCACTCAATCGCCGCGCGGTCTGAGGAGGAAACGGCACGCCGAGAGGCGGGTCGCGACGCAGGATCATTCCGCGGATTGGCTCCATGAGATAGAAGGGCGCATTCAGAATCGACAGATCGTCGCAATATAGGAGCGCCTTCGGCGCGACGGGATACGCGGTATGCAGTTTCGACAGCACGCGATATTCACGTGCCATGTCATGTGCGGATCGAACCTTGCTGCCGAAGGGCGGGCGTCGCAGCACGAACTCTTGGTCCCCCAAGCGCACTAGGTACGTTAGATTGGAATGGCCCATCGGAAATTGTTGGACGGAAACTGGCCCGCTGTGGCCGAAGTGCTCCAGCAGAAACGGCTGGAACTGGGCGAGATCAAGCTCTTCGCCCGGCCTTACCGTTCCCGCTTGATCGCAAACTGCCCGCATGGTTGCAATTCCTGTAGCCGCTACCGATGATGCGGCGCATGCTCAGTTGGCGCGCTCGAATAGGCCGGCTGCGCCCTGCCCGCCGCCTACGCACATGGTGACGACTCCGTAGCGAGCCTTGCGCCGCGCCATTTCAATCGCCAGCGTTCCTACAAGGCGCGACCCGGTCATACCGAACGGATGTCCAAGCGAGATCGAACCACCGTTCACGTTCAATTTCTCAGAATCGATTTCCAGACGATCGCGGCAATAGACGACCTGGACTGCAAACGCTTCATTGAGCTCCCAGAGGTCGATGTCGCTGATTTTCAGCCCGGCACGTTGCAACAACCTCGGTACTGCAAAAACCGGTCCAATGCCCATTTCATCGGGATCACAACCGGCCACCTGGAAACCGCGAAAAACCAATTTGTAGGGAATTCCAAGCTGGTCCGCACGCTGCCGCGACATCAATAACGTGGCCGAAGCGCCGTCGGAAAGCTGCGAGGAGTTTCCCGCAGTGACCGTGCCCTGACCGCTGCTTGGGTCAAAATGCGGCTTCAGCGATAGCAGGCCTTCGAGCGTTGTGTCGGGACGATTGCATTCATCCTTGTCCGCACACACTTCTTCCTTCGCGACTACTTCGTTGGTCTTCTTATCCAGTGTTGCGCGCACTGCGCGGATGGGAGCGATTTCGTCCTGAAAAAAGCCCTCTCGCTGCGCGCGTGCCGTGCGCTGCTGGCTCAGGAGCGCGTATTCGTCCTGCACTTGCCGGCTGATTTTGTAGCGCTTGGCCACGACCTCGGCAGTTTCTCCCATGACCATGTACACGCCCGGCATCTGTTCAACGAGCTTAGGATTTGGATCATGGTTGCGTGGCGTCAGCGTGATGCTCTCCACGCCGCCGCCGATCACCACCTCGCTGCCTCCGCTCACAATCTGATATGCGGCTAGCGCAATGGACTGCAGACCGGAAGAGCAAAACCGGTTAAGGGTTACACCACCGACTGACGTAGGCAGACCTGCCAGCAGGGCAGAAACCCTCGCGATGTTGTGTCCTTGCGGGCCATGGGGTTGCCCGCAACCGAGAATCACGTCTTCCACTTCCCGCGAATCGAGTTGGGGCAACTTGCGCAACACATCCCGGATGCAGTGTGCTGCCAGTTCCTCTGGACGGGTCAGGTTGAACGATCCGCGGAATGACTTTGCCAGTACCGTGCGCGAACTGGCCACGATGACCGCTTCTCTCATGAGATCCCCACTGTCTTTGTCTTGCAAACCGCGAGGCTGACTCTCGCCCGCGTTGTGCCGCTGGTTCAGATGCTATGCGGCCGCAACTTGCTCCTTGTCGAACTCGGCGAATGTTTTACCCTCTTTCGCGAGACGCCCTAGCAGAGGAGCCGGCGTCCAGAGTTCTCCGTGCTGCTGATTGAAGTCGCAAATGCGCTGGTAAACCCTTGGCAATCCCACTGTGTCGGCGTGCCACATCGGTCCGCCGCGGTTCGCGGGGAATCCGTAGCCGTTGAGATAGATGATGTCGATGTCAACCGCTCGCAGCGCGAATCCCTCTTCGAGAATCCGCGCCCCCTCATTCACCAGCGCGTAGACGCAGCGGTCGACGATCTCAGCAGCCGGGATCTGCCGCTGCGGTATTCCAGCTTCTGCGCTCCACTTCCGCACCAGAGCGGTCACCTCCGGATCCGTGCTGGCACGGCGGTTCTCGTCGTATCGGTACCATCCCTTCAGCGTTTTTTGCCCATAGCGCCCCAATTCACAAAGACGGTCTTCAGCGAACGGCTGGCGGATTCCCGGTTTTTCCAGATGACGGTACTCCTTGCGAATACGCCAGCCCACGTCGAGACCCGCCAGGTCACCGGTCGCCAATGGACCCATGGCGCAGCCGAATTCGACGAGCGCGTGGTCCACCTTTTCCACATCCGCCCCTTCTTCGACCAGGAACTGCGCTTCCCGCCGATAGGGTCCAAACATGCGGTTGCCTACGAAGCCACGGCAATTTCCTACCAGCACACCGATCTTGCCCAGCTTCTTGGACAGTGCCATGCACGTCGCGATCACTTCTTTGCTCGACTTCTTTCCCCGCACAATCTCGAGCAACCGCATTACGTTGGCCGGGCTAAAGAAGTGGGTTCCAATCACCGCTTCAGGGCGCGACGTGGCCCCAGCGATTTCATCAATATCGAGCGTCGAAGTGTTGCTCGCCAGAATCGCTCCTCGCCGGCAAGCGCCGTCCAACTCTGCAAAGACGCTCTTCTTCAGCGCCATTCCTTCGAAAACCGCCTCCACCACCATGTCTACTTCGGAAAAGGCATCGTAGGTAAGCACCGGCGTAATCAGCCGCAGGCGTTCGTCCACGAACGCTTGGGTAAAACGCCCACGCTGGACTGAACTCGCGTAGTTTTTTCGGATTTTGGTCATGCCGAGTTCGAGCGCGGCCTCATCGACATCTTTCAGCAATACCGGAATGCCCGCGTTGGCGAAGACCATCGCGATCCCGCCGCCCATCGTTCCAGAGCCGACGACCGCCACGCGGTTCACCGGGAATGCCGGAGTCTCCCTGGGGACGTCTGGAATCTTCGCCACCTCGCGCTCACCGAAGAAAACATGGATGAGTGCCTTGGACTGATCGGAGAAAAGGCATTCGGTAAAAAGCTTCGCCTCGGTTTGGCAGCCTTCTTCGAACGATAATCTGGTCGCCGCCTCCACCGCATCGATCGCTGCCAGAGGAGCTTTCATCCCGCGTTGTTTCTTGCTAGCCGCGTCGCGTGCCGCCGCAAAAATCGGTGCGTTCTCCGTCGCAGTTCCTAGCTTCTCCGATCGCTTCCGCGTCTTCGGTGCAGGCCTATCAGCGACCTCGCGTGCAAAAGCCACCGCCCCGGCCAGAAGATCTCCCTCGATCAACCGGTCGTTCAATCCAAGCGTGGCCGCCTGGCGCGCGGACACCGGCTTACCCTCCGCGCACATCTCGACTGCCTTCGCAACACCCACCAGCCGCGGCAAACGTTGCGTCCCACCGGCTCCGGGGATAATGCCTAGCTTCACCTCCGGCTGACCCACTTGCGCCCCGGGTGACGCAACCCGATAATGGCCGGCCATAGCCAGTTCCAGTCCGCCACCAAACGCATTCCCGTGAATCGCCATCACTACCGGCTTGGGGCTGTCTTCAATGTGAAGAAGAAGTGGTAGCAGGCTTCTACGAGGCGAGGCTCCCGAAGTCATCTTGCCAAATTCCTTGATGTCGGCGCCGGCGACAAAAGTGCGGCCGCCGCCAATTACAACCGCCGCCTTGATGGCAGCATCGCGATTCATCTCATCGATCGCCGCCCAGATCCCCTCCGGCACTCCCGGACTGAGAGCGTTCACTGGTGGGTTGTCGATAGTAATAACCGCGACATCGTTATCTTTGGTAATTCTCACCAGGTCGTTCATATTGCCGCCAAACCCCTACGCCGTATGGGGCGAACCCTATCTCAGTTCGCTCAACCGTCTGACCGCATCGCTGCCGGTACGCTTTGATACTTCTTGCGCAACTCTCTCTTCAGAACTTTTCCTGTCGCTGTTTTGGGCAAGCTCTCGCAAAATTCAATCGAGTGTGGACACTTGTAGTGCGCAAGGCGCGAGCGGCAAAACTCGATCAGCTCTGCTTCGCTGAGTTTGCACCCAGGTTTCGCCACTACCACCGCCTTCGGCACCTCGCCCCATTTCGCATCAGTTGCTGGGATCACTGCGGCTTCGTAAACATCAGGGTGGGCCAACAGCACTTTTTCGACGTCGAGTGACGAAACATTCTCACCGCCACTCACGATAATGTCCTTCATGCGATCCACGATCCGGATGTACCCGTTCCCTTCGATCACAGCCATATCGCCGGTGTGAAACCATCCCCCTCGCAGAGCTTCGGCCGTGGCTTCCGGCTTTTGCCAGTAACCCGCCATCACTCCGTCACTGCGGGCAATGATTTCTCCCATCGTCACTCCATCGCGAGGCACATCATTGTCTTCGGCGTCCACAACTCGAAGTTCACACCCGGGAAAGGCATAGCCGGTCATGGACTGCACTACGTACCGCTCTTCAGGCGTGCACTGCATGTCCGGCTTGAGGTCAGCGGTGGACAATGAGGGTGAGCATTCTGTCAGCCCGTATCCCGAATAGCATTTAAATCCCAGCATCGTCTCGACATCGCGGATGAGAGCCGGAGAAGACGCCGCACCGCCAATCACCGACCACTGCACGCTGCTCAGATCGTACTTCGAACGTGCAGGCGAGTTCACCAGCGCCATAGCCATAATTGGAACCAGACTCAGCTCACTGACCCGCTCCCGCTGCACCAGCCGAAAAACTTCCTCCGGCACGAAGCGCGGAAGCATGACATGGGTTCCTCCCATGAATGTGATGGTATGAGCAGCTCCCCAACCGTTGGCGTGAAACAAAGGGATCGTATGCAACAGCACGTCTTCGAAGCGGGTGTGATGGTGCAAGGCGATGTTCATCGCGTACATGTACACATTGCGGTGCGTGAGCATCACGCCCTTAGGGCTGGCGCTGGTTCCACTGGTATAAAACATCTCTGCGATGGAGTTCTCATCAAACGTCATCAGCTCTTCGCGGTACGGTTTGGCAGAGGCCAGCATGTGCTCGTAAGTTTGATCTGAGAGCCAACCTGCCTGAGGAATCCCATCGAGTTGATGGAATGAACGC
>DATHPO010000248.1:0-10884 GCA_035483835.1 Terriglobales bacterium | reverse complement strand
ATGCGGCGCGCTGGCGATGGACAGAGCACGAGTGTTGCCTTCCAGATCCGTTTCGCCCGGGCTCAGCAAAGTAAAGTTGAAAAACTGTCCCGCCTCGAATTCGAACTCCTCGGGTTTCTCAAAATAGAAAGCAGTCGTACCGGCACAGAGAGTCTTTTGGGCCTTCAACTTTGCTTTGTATGGCGGCATAGGAGTCTATTGCTCCTTGTTCAGGGCGGCTCATAAGTTCCGATCGACCCACAATCGACTCGTCGAGGACAGCAGAGCCTTCTACGATTGGATGACCCGAGCAGAAGGGCTTTTATTCCACAGGCAATCGCTGGTTTTCGTACGGATCGTCCGCGGAGCAGCAGACTTTCCGATTCTGGGTCTGGAAACTCAGGCGTGAGCATGGATGCACGAACGTTGCGAAATCGCACGCGAGCCGCTCGGCCCGATTTATTTTGAAACAGAGAGCGTTTCAATATTGAACAAGGTGTCGAAGACGATAGCTCTAGTGTCTTCTAAACGCCCGGCCTTTTGTCGCTCGTGCGAGAGTTTGAGAGTTCGAAGGAAGGGCAAAGGTGGAGAGCCGGCAGATGATCCCGCGTCAATCACTGCTTGTAAGAGCCCGCGGTGGCGGGCCAGTGTCTAGACAGCGGTGGCGCGGGATCAAACGCGCGGCAAACGCACCCAGAGCTTCGTTTGCCGAAAGGCAGCGAAGCCGCTCCCTGCAGGTGCAGCTGCTTCTTCTGTTACTTACCGGTCGCGTCGGGCCTCATCTGCCTCTTCAGCCAGACGGCTCATGACTCTAAAGAACTCCTTCGATTGGCCGATGAAAAGGCCGTCAGTCGCGAAGCTGTTGAAAGAAGCCACTGCTCCCCCTAGTTCTGTAGAGGTCGGGCGAATGATCGCAACGGGCGGAAACTTTCGGTTGTCATTCGTAAGAAAATGGGTTGGCTCGGGCATGATCAGGTTGGCCTGCAAGGTGTCCCCGTTGAGGGATTCCGGATTCGTTTCCCCTTGAGCGATAGCCAGGGTTGTGAACGTCACCGATGCTCCCGTTCCTCCCGGTCCGTTGTCCACGTCAGTCAGCGGGAGAGCATTGCCAGCCTTATCTTGCCAGGTCTGAAAGTGCATGGTCTCACTTGGACCGATACTGAGTAAGACTCGCAAAACCTCCAGATTGGTCACCTTCTGAGCCAGCGCTGGATAGAGGCTGGTGCCGCCTTCTTCGATAAACGCGAAATGGAATCCCGCGGTGAAGGCGATTGCCTGGAGGTGAGGGGTGATGGTGGCCGGATTGTTATTGCTCAAGGCGCTGCCGGCCGTGTCGGCATCGCTTCTGGGAATCGCTGTATGCTGACCTACGTTCAGACTCGGGACTGCTTGAACGAACGGCGCACCCAGGTCGAAATCGGGGTTCGTAACGCTGCGGTACCGAGACCAAAAACTGGTATCCACAGTGAGCTGCGTGAGGTTGGTGAGCCGCTTGAGCTTCTGGTTTGCTCCTGCCGCTTTACTGCTCGGCAAAGTAGCAAACGGGCTGAGGTCAACCGCTTCTGCACCCTTCGACTCCAGGTACGCTTTCAGGAAGGCAGCGTGACTGATCTCGTCATCGGCATTGTCGTGAATGTACTGGGCCATGTCGCCATCAAGAATTTGAAGAGCGCCAACATAGAGCGGATTCCCTCCGTTGACGCCTGAGACTTCATTGTCCTGGACGCCTCCGAGTTCCGAGTACTGAATCCAAAGGTCGGCCTCGATTTGCTCTAAGGCGTTCAGGAACCTCAGAATCGCGATGTCTCCCTTGGTGACCGGGGAGTCATCATCTCGCTCTCTGCCGAAGGCGGATAACCCGCCGGTCAACAGGCTAGCACCCATAGTAGCTGCGCCCGCTGCAAGCATTCCGTTCCGCAGAAACTTACGTCGATTCGAACCAATCTTAACGACAGCTCTAGATTCTTCCATGTGCCTTTCTCCTTTGTCCTGGTCTTGAAATCGAATCTGATCGCGCTCAGGCGCTCTCGCCTGATCCGAACCCAAGCGATAGCGATTGCGCCTGCCGTTGCTGTACCATTCAGACCGAACGCCCACCGCTTTTATTCCCAGGAATTTTCGGTCATGCGCTCACAACTGCTGTTCGCCGCGAATCCGGCATTCGGTCTCTATTCATGACACTTATGAGGGACCGACGAAGGCGCTCGCGCGCACGCGATAAGCTCGACATCACGGTTCCCACAGGCATACCGGAGATATCTGCGATATCTCGATAAGACATCCCCTCGATTTCGCGCAGAATGAGGACTTCACGAAGACTGGTCGGGAGATTTTCCAATGCCTTGCGCACTAGGCTGCTGCTGTCGTTCTGGAGCGCGAGTTCTTCCGGATTGGGAGCGTGATAATCAGGAGGGCAAAGGTTTTCATCGAATTCGGTCGCGTCCTGCAGTGGCCGGTTTGCGCGCAACCACGTGTAGCAAGTATTGCGGACAATTTTCAGGAGCCATGCCCGGGCGTTGCCACCGCGGAAACTGGGAAAGAATCGGAAGGCGCGCAGGAGAGCTTCCTGGACAGAATCCTGTGCGTCCTGTTCATCTCGCGTCAGCCAACGCGCGAGGTTGTAGGCGGCATCAAGATGCGGTAACACAGCGTGCTCAAAATTCTGCGGATGACTGTGCTCCAGCATTGAAACCCCTCCTTGCGAGCGATTCGTCGTTCGACCTTTGCGCTTGAGGCCTCACTATGGGCGCATTGGTGATCGACGCAATGGACGGACAGTTCTTTCGCGCTGGAATAGAGGTCCCCGGCTAACCACCACTCAATGCAGCCCTTACACAAAACTGTCCTCCGCGTTCCAGCAGGCTCTTCCCGGTGGTACACTGCTTTTGATTGGCCCTTACCGCGCCGTGCAAGAAAAGCAACAGCTTCGCGAGCAGCTTCGTTTCGGAGTTTTTGAACTGGATCTGCGCGCCGGCGAATTGCGCAAGCACGGCCTGTTAGTTCGGCTCCAGGAACAGCCTTTCCAGGTCCTGGCGATGCTACTGGAGCAGCCTGGCGAGGTCGTAACACGCGAAGAACTTCAGAAAAAACTCTGGCCCGCAAACACTTTCGTGGATTTCGACCACGGGCTCAATAAAGCTATCAGCAAAATCCGCGACGCCCTGGGCGACTCTGCTGACAGCCCCCGGTTCGTGGAAACCGTTGCTCGGCGCGGCTACCGCTTTCTAGCGGAGGTCAAAGCGGCCGATGCAGGCCCGGTTCGCAGCCTCGAAGTCGCACTTTCGCCCCATCCCACGACGGAAACTCAGGGCCGCAGGGGCTCCGCTTTGAAGCCGGCCATGCCCGAACGTCGCCTGCCGTCAGTTGCATGGAAAATATCTTTGCTGGTGCTGCTCATTCTGTTGGCCTGTTTCATCACATGGAAGTTTTATTCCCGGAACCTCCCATCATCTAAGATTCGGTCCTTGGCGGTGCTCCCCCTGGAAAGCCTCTCCGCGGACGCCTCCCAGGATTACTTCGCCGACGGTATGACCGACGAGTTGATCACCGATTTGGGGCAGATCAGCGCATTGCGTGTGATCTCCCGTACGTCAGTGATGCCGTACAAAAACGCGCGCAAGTCCTTGCCGCAGATCGCGCGGGAGCTAAACGTTGACGCGGTCGTTGAAGGCAGTGTCCTGCGTTCCGGCAACCGAGTTCGAATCACAGCGCAGTTGATCGAGGCCACTGCAGACAAGCACTTGTGGGCCGGCAGCTATGAAGGTGACTTGCGCGATACCCTGACGCTGCAGAACCAGGTCGCCCGCTCCATCGCTGAGCAGATTCGGATCAGCCTAAGTCCACAAGAACAGGCTGTGCTCAAAAGCGCGAAGGTCGTAAATCCCGGAGCCTATGAGGCCTATCTGAAAGGACGGTATTTTTGGAACAAAAGAACTGCGGATGGTTTGAAAACCGCTGTCGATTATTTCAACCAGGCAATCAGGCAGGATCCAAACTACGCCCAAGCCTATACAGGGTTAGCCGACACCTACGCCTTGTTGGGAGATTGGCAGTATGGAGTAATGTCCCCGAAGGAGGCGTTCCCCAAAGCGAAAGCCGCGGCGACCAGAGCTCTCGAATTGGATAGCACGCTCAGCGAAGCCCACAACTCGCTTGCATTCTGCTTGGATGCCTTCGACTGGGATTTGGAATCTGCCGGAAAGGAATTCCAGCGAGCTATTGAGCTGAACCCCGGATATGCAACCGCACACCATTGGTACGCCTGGCATTTGAGTTTATTGGGTCGGTATGACGAAGCTATCGAGGAAATGAGGAAAGCAAAAAATCTAGATCCGCTATCTCTCATCATTAACTCTGATTTGGCAGAACTCCTTGTCATTGCGCATTCCTATGACGAATCGATAACTCAGAGCCGCAAGACCATCGAAATGGATCCTAATTTTGCTCTCGCACATAACCAACTCGCCCAGGCATACCTTCAAAAACATATGTACGACGATGCGATCGCAGAACTGCAAAAAGCGGTCAAGCTTTCGGGGGGTAGCCCGACGTGCATAGCTAATTTAGCTCGCGCCTACGCCGCATCAGGCAGCACTGGCGAAGCGGTAAAACTACTTAGTGATCTGAGGAACCGCTCAAACCGCAGTTATTCCGATGCTTCCGAGATTGCGGTGATCTATGCAGCTCTGGGGGATAACGATCAAGCGATGAATTGGCTAGAAAAAGGATATGAAGAGCGCTTCAACCCAGGTGTCCTGCTGCGGCCGGGCTTTGATCCTCTCCGCTCGGACCCGCGTTTTAAAGACCTCGTACGCCGTATCGGTTTCCCTCTTTAAAGAAGTCCGCTGGACGAGCGGGGTGTTGCGGCCTTCTGTTTCAAGTGGATCAAGCGACATGGGCAACTGCCGAGGTCGTTCTCGTAGTTGCCTCATTCGCCCTTGGGCGACGCTGCCCGCGCCGGAAATATTACCTGTAATCGCGGGCGAAGGGACGGCAAGGCAGGTCTGGTTGCCGGACTGGTCGGTTGTCAGCTACTGTGTCATGATCGGCCTGGTTTCTAACTGGCCTGCACATTTCTCTGGTTTTCTCGACGATACGCCTTTTTTTCCAATCCAGTCGTTGTGCTGACGGGTATTTTGTGCGATGGCCTCAGGCTGCACAGTCAATCGATAGCGCGGAGTTCGATCCCTCGGGTTTCGGGCAGCAACACGACAGCGAGGATCATCAGAGCGTAGGCGGAGACAGCGAACACGGCGATCGCGTGGCCCAAAGACATCGTCGCGCTGAGGTAACCGACCAGCGCGGGAAAGACAGCGCCAAGGGCCCGCCCAAAACTGTAGGAGAAACCCTGGCCCGAGCCGCGGAGGCTGGTGGGGAAAAGTTCCGTGAAGAATGCACCGATCGGGCTGAATACGCCCGAGGAGAAGAATCCGAGGGGGAATCCCAACGCGAGCATCGCGTGATTGCCAATCGGCAAGTAGGTGTACGCCGCGACGGTGGCGAACGAGGCCGCAGCAAACAGAATGAGCGTCGGCTTGCGGCCGATACGGTCAGCAAGGTAGGCGCTGACCAGGTAGCCGACCAACGAGCCCGCTATTACAACACCGAGATATCCGCCGGTATTCACAGCAGAAACGTGGAGGTGACTGTTGAGAAAGGTTGGCAGCCACGTGGTGATGGCGTAATAACCGCCCTGTGCTCCGACCGCCACCAAGGAGGTCAAGGCCGTGATTCGAAGGACATTGGGGCGGAAAATTTCGAGAAATCGGTCTGTGTGGTCCGCCATCACGGTTTGTCGAGTCTTGCTGTATATCTCTGGCTCTCGAACATTTCGGCGAATGTACACAACGAGTAGCGCGGGCAGAATTCCGATCCAGAACATCGCTCGCCAAGCGATGGCCGGAGGCAGCCACGAGAACAGCAGTGCATAGCTGAGAGCCGCGAGTCCCCAGCCGACCGCCCAGCCTGCCTGTACCGTACCCACGGCCTTGCCGCGGTGCTGGGCGCGAATTGTCTCGCCCATCAGAACCGAGCCAACTGCCCATTCGCCGCCGAAACCCAAGCCTTGCAAGCCTCGCGTAACGAGAAGCTGCCAGAAGGAGTTCGTTAATCCGCTCAAGAGAGAGAAAAGTGCGAAGCACGCAATCGTGAGTTGGAGAATGCGGACTCGGCCGTAACGATCCGCAAGGAGCCCGGCAAGCCAGCCGCCAGCGGCGGAGATAAGGAGCCCAGAGGTAGCGAGCAGCCCGGCTCGACCTTCGCTAAGGTGCCAAGTCACGATTAGCGTGGGAACCACAAAGCTGTACGCCATCACGTCCATGCCGTCGAGCGCCCAGCCGCTGAATGTTGCAATGAGGGTGCTACGCTCCACAGCGGTGAGTTCGGCGAGCCAAGTTCCATTTGGCTCTACAGCCCGCGGCTCCGGCTTTCGCGCGACGGCGCTATCGCCTATAGTCATCTTCGGTCTGCGTGGGTTCAATGGTTCGAGATTGTATCTCCGTTAGATGTGAGTGGTCAGCAAATGAACATCGTTCCGGCGAGTGATTCCTCGCTTCTTGTGGTTCTCGGGGACGCGGTGTCGCTCGACAATCACGAGCGAGTGATGTCGCTCTTTCTTGCGCTGCAGCGGCTCAACGACCCGCGCATGCGCAATCTGCATCCGGCGTATGCGTCGGTCCTGATCGATTTTGATCCACTACGCATGAGCCATGAAGAGGCCACGACCCTTGTGGAGAACCTGGAAGCCGAGGGGCTGGCGCAATGCGAACGACCGGTGAATATTGTGACCATTCCTGTTTGCTATGACCTCGAATTCGGGCCCGACTTGGAAAACGTCGCAAATCACGCAAAAATTCCGGAGCGGGAAGTGATTCAGCTGCATTCTTCGGCCACTTACCGTGTGCACTTCCTCGGGTTCACGCCTGGCTTTGCATACCTCGGCGGCCTGCCGGAGGCGTTGCATGCGCCACGGCTTGCGAGGCCGCGAAAGCATGTACCTGCGGGTACGGTAGCAATTGCGGGCAGCCAAGCCGGCGTTTATCCGGTGGACTCGCCGGGCGGGTGGCAACTGATCGGACGTACGCCCTTGCGGGTCTTCAATCCCAACACGACGCGGCCGGCTCTTCTTGGAACTGGGGATCTGGTGAAGTTTTCTGCAATCGATCGCGCCACATTCGACGCGACGGTGCAGCCCTAGACCCGCGCGATGGCGATACATGTAATACAACCGGGCCCGCTTACCACCGTCCAGGACCTTGGTCGCTATGGATACTCGCATCTTGGAATCTCGCCCGGTGGCGCGGCGGACCCATTGGCGATGCGCGTCGCAAACTTGCTGGTCGGAAACCCAGAGAACGCCGCCACATTAGAGATGACGCTTGCGGGTGCCACGCTCGAGTTCGACGAAGAGAGCATTGTTGCGCTCACCGGCGGTGAGTGTGATTGCCGTATCGGAGGCGAGACAGCGCCGATGTGGCAGGCGGTGCGAGTGCTTGCGAGAAAAGTTCTGACATGCGGCGGATTGAAGACGGGAGCGCGGTTGTACCTGGCGTTTCAAGGAGGATTGGATGTCTACCCGATTATGGGCAGTGCGTCCACGAGTTTGGCTGGACATTTCGGCGGAGTCGAAGGGCGCGGGTTGCGCAAGGGCGATTTGCTCAGCGTGCGGAAGGGATCAAATTTGCGCGTCCGAACATTGATGCCGGAAGCCGCCCAAGAGTTATATCCTCGCGGACTCGTTCGCGTGACGCGTGGTGCTCAGCACGATTGGTTCGGCCCGGAAGCGTTTGACGCGCTTCTGTCTTCTCCCTACACGGTCAGCGAGGAATCGAACCGCTCCGGTTTACGGTTGCAGGGCGAGCCGATTCCGTCGCGAGTTCGATCGCAACTGCTCACAGAAGGCGTTTCACTCGGCGCGATTCAGGTACCGCACAATGGGCAGCCCATCATTCTCTTTGTCGATCAACAGACCACCGGCGGCTATCCGAAAATCGCGAATGTGATCTCGGCGGATATGCATCACGTGGGCCAACTGCGACCGCACGAACTCGTGAGATTTGCGGAAGTAACGATTCCGGAGGCGGTCCGTTTGCTGCGGGAACAGGAGCAATGGCTGAAACACATTTTTCAGCACTAGCGGACTCGGATGAGCGCGATAGGCCAATTCGTGAACAAAGACGCGATCGATCTCAATGCGGACGTTGGCGAATCCACTGGATCGCTTGCGAGCGGGGCGGATTTCGAGCTAATGCGTCACATTACGTCGGCGAGTATCGCCTGCGGTGGCCACGCCGGCGATGTGCAAACGATGAAGCGGGCGCTCGAGTTTGCCAAGGAACTGAGAGTTGCTGGAGGTGCGCATCCCAGTTACCCAGATCGCACAAACTTCGGGCGCGTGGAACTTGCGATCGAAGCAGGCGAACTCGAGACATCGCTTCGCGGGCAAATCACCGCGCTGGCGCGCATAGCAGATGAGCTAGGCGTTCGACTGAGACACGTGAAGCCGCACGGCGCGTTGTACCATGCGGCCAATCGCGATCGCGAGGTCGCGCTGGCGATCGGTCGCGCAGCGATGGCGGTAGATTCAGAATTACTTATGGTAGGACAAGCGGGATCGCCGTGCCTGGCCACTTGGCGCGGTCTGGGGCTGCGCTGCGTCGGGGAAGCGTTTGCCGATCGTGCGTACGACCAGGACGGCACGCTCCGCCAGCGAAAGTTTCCCGGGGCGCTTCTCGAAGACCCGGAGCAGGCCGCTAGGCAAGCACTTGAGATTGTGGTGCACCAAAGGGTGAGCCTGCCAGACGGTTCAAAGATGCCTGTGTCGGCCGACACGCTTTGCATTCACTCGGATACCCCGGGGGCCGCGGCGATCGCTCGGATGGTGAGTGAGCGACTCAAAGCAGCAGGAGTTCAGATTCGACCGATGTCGGGGCTCGGCCGCTAGGGCGCGCTATCCTGTCAGCAATTGCCTCGACGGACGGCGCACACGGCGCGGTGATGCTGAAATGACGGCCGCCTGACGAATTTGCAGTTCCGGCGGCCAGCCACTGCGTCGTACGGCAGACTAGTCTCCGCTGTACGAGTCTGTGCCGCTGCCAATCACTGGACAGGCATCGAACTCCTTCGAGGCTTCCCGGCCCTTTAGAACGCCGTCCGCATTTTTCGCTTTCAGCAGCAGCACTCGTTGGACACGGCTGCCGCTTTGGTTTTTTGCCTGGCCATTCAAACAGACGTAAATTCCAGATTGATTCTCTTCCAAGATGCTGATCGCAATCTGGGAACTGCCTTGCGGCGCCTTGAGGAGCGCTCCCTTCTCGTCGAGCTTCTGCGTTATATATCCATAATCGACAAAGGTCGTTTTTCCGTGTGCGAGCTTCGGACGAATCGCGGGCGGAATCGAAGCGACGTCCAATTTTTCAACCACAAACTCGGCAAGTTTCTCGGTTGGATAAGAATAGTGAATCTCTGCGACGGCCGCCGGCACGCACGCCAGAAGCATTACTCCAAGCATCATTTTCATTTGTTCATCCTCTTTGTTGGTGGGACAACAATGCACGACGAGTGATTTTTCACCGGTCTTTACATCAGCTGTCGCCGCGCCGTGATTTTCAATTCGAAAGCCCCACGACGTCGTAACCAGCGTCGCAGCGCTTCCGTTATAGAGACCACCGTCGTGGGATTTTTATTCCTCGTCGGGATTCAAGAGCGACGCGGGCTCGTCTGAAGATTCGAGCGAGCTGCGAATTTCACAATCTTTCGGATCTCGCGTTCGGGAGGCAAAGAATTCCAGGTGGGTGTAACAAGAAGGTGGCACTCCGCGGCGGTATTTGACGCGTCTAACCTGGGCTGTTCACGCCACTCAGAAACCCGCCGAGATGCCCTGTCAGCGCTATGACGGCGACGCCCAACAATTCAAGCGGAATGCGGAAAGCAGGCAGCACGGTTCCGTTGCGTCGCCCGCGAAAGTGAATCCACCAGGCGAGCCAGATCACCACAGTCGAGGCGCACGCGAGGACCATGTGCTCCAATAGGATGCCCTTGACCCTCTGACCCTCGAGGGCGAACTGCCAAGCCAGGATTCCCGTCGCAACCACCGGCACGGTCGAGATCGCGGCGAGCAACAAGTTGTAGTAGGCGGCGTCCGCCAACCGCTTCGTCCGTTGCGCGAATAGGTCGAACGCCACACCGGCAATGAACAGCGCGATCGGAAAATGGATCAGTACCACATGCTGCGCGTGCTTGGCGAGAATCGCCGTCTTGATGTCGAAGGGGTTCACGCTCATTGCGCGCTCACTTCACAACCACAGTGCCGGTCATCTTCGGATGAACCGAACAGAAGTATGTAAAGGTTCCCGCCTTAGTGAATGTGTAGGAGAACTTTTCATCCGTGTCCATGACCTTGGACTTGAACTCCTTTGGATCGTCCGCGCTGACAACCGTATGCGGAATATCGTCGCGGTTGGTCCACGTGACCATTGTTCCTACAGCCACCGTGAGCGTCGCTGGTGTAAAGCTGAAATTGTCGATTTTCACTTCGGTGATAGTTGGCTGGGGGGCATTCGCCGCGACGACGTTCGTTGACGCTGTCAACAGCAGCCCCAGCGCGACGATCACCGCGGTCGCTAAACCTACAATGCATACACTTCTGCTCTTCATGATCGTTTCCTCTCTGAATTTCGTCAGGATTTATTTCATGGCCTGCACTGGGTCGTTTCCGGCTTATCCCAGCGTTGAATCAACTACCGCCAGTGCGTGCTGGCCCTGGACGTAATTCACATCGGTAATTCCCAACACGCTCCTTAACTGCTCTGCCGGCACCTTCATCGGTCCCGGAGAATCAGCCTTGCCGGGCTGAGGCTGCGGGAATGCCGTCGACATCGCCGTATGGAACGTAACGTTGCCTTCGAC
>DATHPO010000247.1:0-12666 GCA_035483835.1 Terriglobales bacterium | reverse complement strand
GGAAGAATTGCCGCGAAGTATGACAGCCAGGCGTTGGAAGCGGATGCCTTGCACTTTTCCACCGACATCTATTCAAGCGGCGTGGTGGGGGTGGGATTAGGGCTGGTGCTGATTGGCCGCGTTTATGGCGTCGATTGGCTGCGCAGTTCTGATCCTGTGGCCGCGCTGTTTGTCGCCGGAGTCGTGGTGTGGGTGAGTTCTAGACTGGCCCGCAGAACCGTCGACGCCTTGCTCGACGCCGCCCCCGCCGGGGTGCGTGGCAAGATCGTGGCTGCGGTCAACAAAGTCGACGGATTGATCGAAGTGGATCGCGTCCGCATACGCCGGGCGGGCAACCGCTACTTCGCCGATCTTTCCATCGGGCTGGCGCGCAACGTAACCTTCCAGCGTTCGGAGCAAGTCGCCGATGCGGTGACGTCGGCTGTGCAGGACGTTCTGCCGGATGCCGACGTGGTGGTTCGTTCGGTGGCACGGCCGGCGCGGAGAGAAAACATTTTTGATCGCGTTCGGGCCGTGGCCACACGGAACAATTTCAATGTTCATGACATCAGCGTCCAGGATCTGAGCGGACGCCTGCACGTCGAACAGCATCTTGAGCTCGATGAGCAGCTGAGTCTGAAGGAGGCCCACGATCGGGTGACCCGGCTCGAATCGGACATCCGCCAGGATGTGCCTGAGATTTCCACCATTCTGACTCACATCGAAAGCGAACCAGCCACCATCGAAACCGGCGACGAGGTTGTGCGCGATGCTTTGCTCGAGAAGAAATTGAAGGCCGTGGCGTCGCATTTTCCGGAAGTCCTGGATGTGCACGATGTCGAGGTCAAACACGTTCGCGGACGTCTCTATGTTTCCTGCCACTGCACGTTTTCCGACGAACTACCGCTCGCGCGGGTGCACGATATTTCGACCGAGCTGGAAATTCACTTCAAACAGGAAGCACCCGAATTGTTTCGCGTGCTGATTCACCCCGAACCGCAGACGGACAATCGTCGATAAAAGGAGATTGAGCGTGATTGAAGCGAAAGTGGTCTGGACCGACAACCATCGCTTTCTGGGGCAGGCCGGCAGCAGTCATGGGATGGTCGTCGACGGCGACAGTAAAACTGCCAGCAGTCCCATGGAACTGGTGTTGATCGGCTTGTGCGCATGCACTGGTTATGATGTTGCCAGCATCCTGGCTAAGAAGCGCGAGCCCTTTACCAGTCTTGAGGTGCGGGCCGAGGGGGACCGGGCAGCCACTCCGCCGACGGTCTACACCGAGATCCGGCTGGTTTATCGCATAGGGGGAAAAGTCTCGCACAAAGCAGCTGAAGATGCCGTAAAGCTGTCCGAAGAAAAATACTGCTCAGTCGCGGCCATGTTGCAGAAGACAGCTAAGATCAGCTATGTGATCGAGTACTCTGAAAAATAAAAGTTACTTCACTTACTCTTGTCCAGTCGAGCGCATCCTGTCCGCGGATATCTGTACATTGCCAGCGCAGCATTCATGTGGGGCGTGGCCGCTACTCTCGGGCGTGCTGCCTTTACCGGGCGACTCCTGCCTAAGGGACAAGCTCTGCGGCCCATCGATCCGCTGATCCTGTCGCAAAGCCGCACGACGTTTTCTTTCATTGTTCTTTTGATCGCGCTGGTGTTGCTTCGCGGCTGGAACCGGCTGCGGCTACCCGTCTCCGATTTCCGACGGATGTTCGTGCTAGGCATTCTTGGTGTGGCCGCGTCCAACTATCTCTACTACCTCGCGATCCAAAGAACCAACGTAGCCACCGCCATCATCTTGCAATACACGGCGCCGATTTTGGTATTGCTATATACGGTCGCGCGCGGGCTGCAGAAGCCCACTATTCAGCGAATCGCGGCGGTGGGACTGGCCGTGACCGGAATTGCCCTGGTGATCGGAATATTTGGTTCCAGCGGACTCCGTCTGGATGCGATTGGAGTTGTTGCAGCTTTGGGAGCGGCGTTTTCTTTCGCTTTCTATAACGTCGGCGGCCACAGCATCCTTGCCCGTTATGACCGCTGGACCGTGCTGCTTTACGTCATCTTTAGTGCATCTCTCTTCTGGATCGTTGTCAACCCGCCGTGGAAAATCGCGGCCGCACATTACTCGGTTGATCAGTGGTTATTCTTGCTCGCGTTTTCGCTGATTTCCGTTCTCGGACCGTTTTCGCTTTATTTCGCCGGGCTGCAGCATCTGGAGCCGACGCGTGCCATCGTAGTCAGCTGTCTGGAGCCCGTATTCTCAATCGTGATTGCGGCGGTCGCCCTGGGTGAAGTCGTGCGTCCGCTGCAGACGGTCGGTATTGCGCTCGTGCTGGTGGCGATTATCGTGGTGCAACTGCCCGACCGAAGATTGCACGAAGAGATGACCCTAGTCGAGCCTATGGAATGAGGCGGGGAAAGATCACTAACGTAACCAACCGTGTCATTTTTCCACTAGGTTTTTGCAGCCAGACGCGGGATTCTTGGATCAGGCTCCCCGGGGCCACAACTCGGGGTGGAGTGTTGCTATGAAGGGTTCGCGTCTCTGCTGTCTGGCTGCTTTCATGATGTGCTCGTTGCTTCCTTGCTTCGCGCATCATATGGCCGTCGTGGTCAACAAGGACAACAATGTCGGCGGGATCAGTTCCGCACACTTGACCAAAATATTTCGTTTGGAAGTCAAGAAGTGGCACGACGACAAGGATGTGATCCTTGTTCTGCACAAGAATTCCAGCGGAGAAATGAGCACGCTGGAACGACTGAACAAAATGTCTTCCAGTGAACTGAAGTCATTTATTGCAGCACACCAGGGCTCGATTACTTTGGTGGATTCCGACGAGGAAGTACTAAAAGTTGTGGAAACCATGCCGGGCGCCGTGGGCTTGGTCGATGTGCGCTCGATCAATGATCAGATCAACGTGGTGAGAGTCGACGGCAAACTTCCTATGGAAGATGGCTACCTGCCCCACTAGGCTCTGCGACGGATTCCCACAGCTAAAACACCGATACTTTCAGCGGCAATCTTTTAACTTCAACAACCGAAAATAACGTTGAGCCTTCCTCACGTCCTTCCCTATTTGCTCGCGTAGAGCGTCCACCATCGGGAATTTGATTTCGTCCCTCAATCTCTGCAGAAAATGAATTTCCACTTCCGTTTCAGGATTAAGTTCGAGGGGATGGAAGTCGAGTAGATGGGTTTCGATGGCGAAGGATTCAGCTCCGAAGGTAGGACGGTTTCCCACGTTGGTCACCGAGTCGAAGCATTCCCGGCCTACGCGCGTGCGGCTAATGTAAACACCGTCCCTGGGGACGAGCTCCTCATACCGGCTCAAGTTAATGGTGGGGACGGTGTACCTTGCGCCATATCCACGGCCCCGCCCCGCCGTAGACAAGATACTGAACGGGCGTGCCAGCAGGTGGCGTGCGCGGCTGACCCGTCCTTCGTTAAGCAGTTTGCGGATCTGCGTGCTCGACACTGACTCTCCCCGCAGCCGCAATTCCGGATAGACCTTCACCTCGAAACCCATCTCACGGCCATACTCCGCCAGCAGGTTAATGTCGCCCGCTGCCTTGTTGCCGAAATGGAAGTTGTAGCCTTCGTGCACCTCGCGAGCTTGCAGACTTTTCTTTAGAACGTCATGAGCGAAGTCATGCGGAGTCATGAGCGACAGATCGCGGGTGAAGGGGAGCAGGAGGACGGCGTCCAAGCCTGTGGCCTCCAGCAGGCGAAGTTTTTCGGGCGTAGGGGTGAGCAGTTTCAGTCCGGAGTCGGGCCTCAGGATCCGGATGGGATGGGGCTCGAAAGAAACCGCTACCGCCTTGCACTCTTGCTCTCTCGCGCGGCGGACGATGTTGTCCAGCACGCGGGTATGGGCCCGATGCACGCCGTCAAAGTTGCCCACGCTCAACAGCGTTGGACCGAAGCTGGCGGGAATGTCATCGAGTTTGTGAAAAACCTTCATGGTTCGTGGTACGGGCGACCTCGCCCGCAACTGGTCATACTGAAGTCCCATGGACAAATGCGAGTGTTCCAGGGCCTGGTTCAATATCCATTGACAAACCCGCGGGCGAGGGCGCCCGCGCCACATCCTCTAAATCTCAAACTCCAACTTCATCCCATCGTACGAAAGCCGCACGTTTGGCGGCAGTGAGGCATTGGTGGCCTCGTGAGGCAAGTCATGGCATATATGGGTAAAAAAAGCGCGCTTCGGCTGAAGGCGTTCCACGATGCGCAATGAGTTCTCGACGGTGGAATGCGTGGGATGCGGGATATGCCGCAGCGCATCCAGAAACAGGATGTCGAGATTCTGCAATTTTGCCAGCGAAGCATCGGGGACGCTGCTGTGATCCGTTAAGTAAGCGGCGCTGCCAAAGCGGAAGCCATCAATTTCGGTCTCGCCGTGGATGACCGGGATGGGATCAAAACGCGTTCCGAAAAGATCAACCGGCCCTCGGAACGATTTGAGTTCGACCTGAGCCAATCCACCAAACTTGTAATCCCCGTCGAAAATGTAGCGGAACGTGCTGCGGATAAAATCAGCCGCTTCCGGACGCGCGTACAGCGGGAGTTTATTCGGCCTGTGACGAAAGCTGAGGGGACGCAAATCATCAAGACCAAGAATGTGGTCAGCGTGACTATGGGTGAAGAGAACGGCGTCAATCTCGCGAATGTGTTCCCGGATGGCTTGTTCTCGGAAGTCGGGCGTGGAATCGATCAGCACGGTCTTGCCGCCATACTCGACCAAAACCGATGGCCGGGTACGGCGGTCGTGCGGATCGGAAGAGTGGCACACGGCGCAGTCGCATCCGATGGTGGGCACTCCCATCGAAGTGCCGCTGCCCAGCACCGTGAGCGTGGCCTTCATCGCTTGGAGGTGGCGGCACTCGATGCCGGAGTTTGCGGCGGACGGGCCAGCGCATTCGTCACTTCAACGTACGCCATGCGAAGTTCGTAGAGGCAATTTTGCAGGAAGTTCTCCTCGGCGCTGGTGAGGTTGCCTTTCGTCTTCTCGGACAAGAGACTGAGCGTATCGATGGTCTGGCGCGCTCCGATCAAATCAACTCGCGGCTGGCCACCTTGCTCGTGCATCAGACCGAGCTGGAGCATGGCGGACATGTACAGCGAAGCCATGAAGCGCTCAAAAGTCATCTCCAGTTCTTTGGTGGAATGTCCGCTGAGTTCCACTCGCGCGTCCAGATCCTTCGCCGATTTGCGATACGCATCGGCCTGTTCCTTCTGCTCGGCGGCAGTGGGAGCGGGCGGCGCGTCCGCTTCTGGGCCCGGCGGAGCAAGGTCCGGTTGGGCCGCCGGCGCTGGCTGCGGAGTAGATGCTGCTGTGCTGGACACTTCTTCCTGAGAAACTTCCTGCCGAATCTCGCCCTCCGATGTAAATAAGCGCCGGTCGGTTACGGTAAAACTTTCCTGCTTCTTTTCAGCCATAGATTGCCCCTTCAAAACTTACAGGTTTTCGCGTTGGAATATTTTCGAAAACGGCAGAGCCGCGATTGAAAGCTGAGTACTGTCCACTTGAAATTGCTTGCCTGGAGTCGCGATTTCGCGCCGGATATATCCCAGCGCCACGAGGCGCTCGCCGCCGCCGAGGGGCAGGGAAGCAGCGCTCGTGATCTCACCGACATCCCGGCCGTTGGTTTGAAGCTTCGTGCCAACGGCAGGTAATGAGCCATGTACCTCGAACCCGGTAAACTTGCGATGTACATTCCCACGGGAACGAATGCGCTCCACAATTTCCTGCCCGATGTAACATCCCTTGCTGAAATGAAGCGCGCGCTGCTGCTCGGTTTCCTGCGGCAAATCACGTTCGCGAATGTCCTGCCCATAACGCGGAATCCCCACCGCGATACGCAACAGTTCCAGCGCCGCGGTGCCGACCTGGGTTGCACCGGCTTGAGTAAGCGCATCTTCAAGTAGTGTCAGCTGCCCGGGCGAGAGCCACAACTCATACGATTCCACGCTTGGGTTGTCGCCTTGCACCACGGTTATGGCGACGTTCCGCCAGGTCACGTCAGCAAATTGCAAAGGTTCCAGTTTTGACATCTCAAATCCTGCCGCGTGCAGCAATTCCGCTGCCTTCGGTCCAGCGATCCCGATCGCGGTCAACTTGTCGCTCAGGTTCGCGACTTCCACATCGTCCATGATGATGTAGTGATCGAAGGTAGCCAGCAACTTTTCCGACTGGGACCGGTCGCTGTCGATCATGATCGAGTCGCCCCGGTTGTAGGCGTACAGGTCGCCCAGAATGTGTCCCTGCGGATTCAACAGAAAAGCATAAATGCCCTGCCCTTGGGCAAGGTCGCGGATATTATTCGTGACCATGCCATTGAGCCAGCGCACGCGATCGCCGCCCGTGAGCACGATCTTGATCCTTGAGCTCAGTTCATAAATCCCGCAGCCGGATATCAACGCGCCAAATTCAGAACGCACGTCTCCGAAATCCGACGGAGGCGAAGCCTGGTTGCGGTGGACGACGGTGGAAGCCATACGATTACCTTCGATTATACAAGGCGAAACGGAGCCGAATTGGCTGATAGGGCCCGCTCGCTTTAGATGCTTACTCTTAACCCGCATTTTAAAGGTTAGGCACGCCGATTATGGACTGGCGCTGGTGCGACCTAAAGTCGCCCTCGGGCGAGCCGATAGATATTACGAAGGGGAGGTAATTGATGATTACGAATCCGGTTCAAAGTTCTCCAGCAGTACAGAATGAAGCCGCTGCGAAGGCCCCACCACGCCAGAATACGGCACCGCAACCGGCATCGGTGCCACAGGACAAGGTAACAATCAGTCCCCAGGCGCAGGCCCATGCCCAGCAGACAGCTTCCGCTGACAAAGACCACGACGGCGATAGCAAGTAACGCTCTTTGATTTCCCACACTCCACCAACCAGCCACGCCGACGCCGAGTTCAGAGGGTGCCGATCAGGTGCCTTCCCGGGCTCGGCGAGCCCAATCAACCCAGTCAGTCCCGCCAAGCCGTCGTCTCTTGTGTTACCTTTTTTCGCGTGAGTTCAAAAAAAAGAATTGCCGTTATTCCGGGTGACGGCATTGGAAAAGAAGTCATCCCGGAAGCCGTCAAGGTCATTACCGCTTCTGGAGCCGACGTCGAACTCTCCCAGTTTGACTGGGGCGCAGACCGCTATCTGGTAGATGGCGTCACTGTCCCGCCCGACGGCTTCGCCATGCTCGAGCGCGACTTCGACGCGATTCTGGTCGGCGCCTTTGGCGATCCGCGCGTCGCTTCAAACATTCACGCCAAAGAAATCCTGCTGGGTATGCGCTTCAAAATGGATCTCTACGCCAATGTGCGTCCTGTGCGCCTGCTCGACGCCGCGCTCTGCCCGCTCAAAGGCATTGAACCCAAACACATAGACTTCGTTGTAATCCGCGAGAACACCGAGGGCGTTTACACCGACGCAGGAGGGGTATTCAAACAAGGCACGCCCGACGAGATCGCGGTGCAGGAGGACATCAACACCCGCAAGGGCGTTGAACGCATAATCCGTTACGCATTTGAGTATGCCGAACGCCATCCGAAGCTGGATGGTAGCCCACGCAAGCGAGTCCTCATGTGTGACAAGTCCAACGCCATGACCCATGCCGGGGGCCTGTGGCAGCGTGTGTTCAAAGAAGTCAGCGCCGAGTATCCACAAATCATGACGGAACATATGTATGTGGATGCGCTCTGTATGCAGATGGTGCGCGACCCGCGGCAGTTCGACATTGTCGTCACGAACAACATGTTCGGCGACATTATTACCGATCTCGCCGCTGGCCTCCAGGGCGGACTCGGCATGGCGGCCAGCGGAAACATTCATCCGGGAAAGACGTCGATGTTCGAACCAGTGCACGGTTCGGCCCCGCCGATTGCAGGGAAGAATGTGGCTAACCCGTTTGGCGCAATCCTGACTGCCGCAATGATGCTTGGCCACTTAGGCCTAACAGAAGAAGCCAGCAAAATCGAAGTCGCCGTGCTCGAAGCAGTCCAGCAGAAGCGGACCACACGGGACGTGGGCGGAGCGTTGGGAACGAGCGAAGCAGGCGACTGGGTAGCATCGCGAATCGGCCACGTATAAGGCTCGCTGTCGATCCGCGCGAATCCGTGGCGAACGAGTTCTCAATTAAACATCGCCCTTAATCTACGCAGCCCCGCCAGCGCCGTCACATATCTCTTGTCCAGCGAATAGGCCACGGCGTAGCACTCTTTCGCTTGCCGCCATTTTCGCTGGTGCTCATACACTCGGCCTAAGTTGAAATGGGGATAGCAGCGCGCCTCATAACGTCGCGCCGCCATGGCCTTTTGAAACCAGGGAATGGCTTCGTCCCATTTCTCTTGTTCAATCAAGTAAGCCCCGATATCGTTGTAAGGGTTCCCGAATTCCGGATCCAGTTGGATCGCCTGCAGGCATTCGGCGATGGCGCGGTCGTAATCGCCGAGGAACGAGTATGTCCAGCCGCGGAAAGTGTAGGCCTCGGCGGTCGCGAACGCATCGATGGAACGGCTGTAGAATTCGATGGCTTGCTGATACTCGCCCTGCATCTGCAGTTCGTAAGCTTTTTGAAAATAGTCAGCCGCGGTTTGCCGGGGATCGTCTTCGGACATAAATGAACTCAATGACTGAATTGAAGAAATTGTATCGAAAATCGTGGTCTCAGCTCCCAATTCTCGGACTGCTACTGTTCTCGGCGACGTGGGTATGGGCGCAAGCGGCCGCACCGCCGCCACAAACCAGCACGTCGACTGCTGCAACTACAGAGCACGATCAAAAGCCGGCCAGCGCTAGCCCGCCGACCCAGGAACAGAAAATCTCTCCCAAAGAAGCCGAGGAACTTTTTCGCGATGTTGATGAAATCCTGCACTTCGCCAGCAAGGACAGCGGCCTGCCCATCAAGAAAGAAGTCAAGCGACGCCTCACCACCCGCGACGAAGTTGTGGCCTATCTCGAAAAGAACTTGGCTGAGGACAAGGATGCGCAGCGGTTGCGCCGCTCCGAGCTGGTGCTGAAAAAGTTCGGACTTCTGCCTCGAAACTTCGATCTGCAAACCTTTCTCGTAGCCTTGCTGCGCGAACAGATAGCCGGGTATTACGATGCGAAGACTAAAACCGTGAACCTGCTCGATTGGATCGACGTTGAGCAGCAACGTCCGGTGCTGGCGCACGAACTCACGCATGCTCTTCAGGACCAATTTATCGGCCTGGAAAAATGGTTGAAGGTCGGCGACACCGACCTGAACGACAAGAAACAGCCGACGGCCACGGACATTGAGAACGACGAAATCGGCGAAGCCCGCCAGGCCGTCGTCGAAGGTCAGGCCATGGTTGTGCTCGTCGACTACATGCTTGAACCCATGGGGCAATCCATTCTTGGCTCGCCGCAAATTGCCGATGCATTGAAAGAGACCATGCTCGTCGGCACTGCGGACTCGCCCCAATTCAAGGACGCTCCTATCTTCCTTAAAGAAGAGCTGACATTTCCCTATCGGTATGGTTTGGATTTCGAGACTGAACTGCTCCGCGCCGGTGGGAAAGAGAAAGCATTTGCCGCAACGCTTGGCAATCCGCCGCGAACTACGCGTCAGATCATGGAGCCGAAAACATATCTCTCTGCCGAGCAACTCGAACCCATGCGCTTGCCCGATTTCGAGCGCGACTTCAAGAACTACCAACGCTTCGATATTGGAGCGATCGGGGAATTCGACGTTGCTGTTCTCCTAGATCAATATTCGGGTACGGAGGCTTCGCACAATCTGTATCCGCATTGGCGTGGCGGCTATTACTACGCTGCCCGCCCCAAAGGCGATCCTTCGGCACCGCTTTCATTGGTCTATGTGTCGCGCTGGTCGAGCCCTGAGAAGGCGTCCGCCTTTGCCGCCATTTACGCTCAGTCGCTATCCAAGCGGTATAAGCAAGTGCATGAGGGAACATCGGACGAAAAAAATTCCTCGGACAACCTGCAGAAAATCGAATCCCTGACCGGCAGCCACACTTGGTTCACGGACGAAGGCCCCGTAGTGATTGTTGTTAATGGCGACAGTGTGCTGATTACTGAAAGCCTGGACGAACCGACAACTGAGCGCCTCCGGCAGGAATTGTTTGGCGCGGCTATGACCGCTGGAAAATGAGCTGGCCTGAGGCCGTTTCGAAGCTGGACCCAGGCGCATCGCAAGGAAGCCCATCGCTGAAAGCCGCTCGAACCCTCTCTTGTATATAATCACGAATTCGCGATTTTCGAAGAAAGTTCTCAGGGGGATTCTTGTCGCAAGCGGAAATTGGCATCATCGGCGGCAGCGGGCTTTATTCCATGCCCGGGCTAACCGATGTGCGGGAATTGAAACAGCAAACTCCATTCGGTGACCCTTCCGACCCGTACGTTTTGGGTACTCTCGAAGGCCGCAACGTTGCGTTTCTGGCGAGGCATGGCCGTGGGCATCGCATTCTTCCGACGGAGTTGAATTTCCGCGCGAACATTTACGGTTTCAAGCAACTCGGCGTCGAACGCATCGTTTCGGTGTCTGCGGTCGGATCGTTGAAAGAAGAGCACAAGCCACTGGATTTCGTGATCCCCGATCAGTTCTTCGATCGCACTCGCCATCGCGTGGATACGTTCTTCGGCGAAGGCATCGTGGCTCACATCGCTTTTGCAGACCCTATTTGCCCTGAGCTTGCTCACGCGGTGGAAGCAGCGTGCAAGAAATCAGGAGTGACTAGCAAGCGTGGCGGAACTTATCTATGCATGGAAGGACCGCAATTCTCCACCAAGGCGGAATCCAACGTGTACCGCAGTTGGGGCATGGACGTTATCGGGATGACCAACCTGCAAGAGGCTAAGCTGGCGCGCGAAGCTGAGATTTGCTACGTCACCGTCGCTATGGTGACGGATTACGATTGTTGGCATCCGCACCACGACTCGGTCACAGTGGATCAAATTATCGCCGTGCTGGTGAAAAATGCCGAGAACGCCGCCACGGTGGTTCGGAATGCGGTGGCTTCGATGCCGGCCAAACCAAGCTGTAAATGTGGAGCGGCTTTGGCCCATGCAATTCTCACCGAACGCGACAAGATCCCCGCCGCTACTCGTGAGAAACTCAGACTGATTCTCGGAAAATATCTGGAGACCAAAACCTCATAATGAGCATTCTTGCCGTCGGTTCGATTGCCTTCGACTCCATTGCCACGCCTTCTGGGCGTGTGGAAAATGTACTAGGCGGCTCCTGTACATTCTTTTCTCTCGCCGCCAGCTACTTCACGGACGTTCGCATTGTTGCCGTGGTTGGTGAAGACTTCACCGCTGAGCACGAAAATGTTCTCAAGAAACGGAAGATTGATACCCGAGGCATCGAACATGCCAAAGGAAAAACCTTTCGCTGGGGCGGGCAGTATCTGGGCAACCTGAACGAAGCCAAAACCGATTTCACCGAATTGAATGTGTTCGAGCGCTTCCAGCCGCGGATTCCACCGGAATACGAGGATTCGAAATTTCTGTTCCTGGGCAATATCCATCCCACTCTGCAAGCGGCCGTTCGCCAGAAGATGGACGGGGTCCGCCTCACCGGGGGCGATACCATGAATTACTGGATCAACGGCTTTCGGTCGGACTTGCTCGAGACTCTGAAGTTGGTGAACGTGCTGCTGATCAATGACACCGAAGCCAAGGTTCTCGGCGGAGAAACCAATCTGCTGCGTGCCGCCCAAAAAGTCCTTGCTCTGGGACCGCAGGCGCTGGTCATCAAACATGGCGAATACGGCGCCACGATTTTTTTTCGCGAAGGCGCATTCGGTATCGGCAGGCACCCCTTTCGCGCCCCTGCTCTGCCGATTGAGGAAGTCAAGGATCCCACCGGAGCCGGTGACTCGTTCGCCGGCGGGTTCATGGGATACATCGCCTCACAAGAGCAGCTAAACCGCGAAGTCCTGAAAAGGGGGCTCTTCTACGGCGGGGTCATGGGGAGTTTTGCTGTTGAGCGCTTTGGCACCGAACGGTTGCAAAACCTCTCCCGCGAAGAAATCGACGCCCGCTTCCAGGTATTTCGCGAGCTGACCCATTTGGAATGAACTGGCGAACCAGCACCCAGCCGAGGAAGAGTCAACCCACTGGTTACTGGGATCGTGAAACCGCGCTCGTAGCCCAGTTTGCCGCTTGCGTGTCGTTCATCTCGTTCGCCTACTACTTCCAACATGGCGGCTTGCTGCTCTACGGCGACGCTGTGGCGCACATCAACATCGCCCGCAGAGTATTCGATTCGCGCACTCCCGGCTTGCTGCAACTCGGCACCGTGTGGCTGCCGCTACCGCATCTGCTGATGATTCCGTTTCTGCTTTCCGACACGGCGTGGCAGTCGGGTATTGGCGGTTCCATTCCCTCGATGGTTGCTTATGTTCTGGGCACGGCGGGCATCTTCCGATTGGTTAGAAGTGCTTTGAGCGTCGATCTCCAGCCCGATTCCTCCACAAGGATTGCCGCATGGTTATGCGCAATCGTCTACGCTGCGAACCCTAATCTGATTTACCTGCAAACCACCGCGATGACTGAGTCGCTGTACCTCGCTCTGTTCATTTGGGCCGTGGTGTACTTCAGCGACTTCGTCCAACAGGCATCTCGGAAAAATGGCCCACCCGCTGTCGCATCCGCATCATTGTTTAAATGCGGCTTATGTCTTGCCGCTGCGTGC
>DATHPO010000246.1:0-24903 GCA_035483835.1 Terriglobales bacterium | reverse complement strand
AAAGTGCTGATCGGAATCGCTGATGTGGATGCTTTCGTGCCCAAGCATTCGCCGATTGATGACCATGCGGCGAAAGAGACAACATCTGTTTACACGGGTGTGCGGATTTTCCCCATGTTGCCGGAGGAGCTTTCGACTGGCGCCACGTCGCTGCTGGAGAACGCAGACAGGCTGAGCATCGTAACCGAGTTCGAAGTCGACGCGGCCGGTTCTGTGAGTTCGAGCGATGTTTATCGCGCGATCGTTCGCAATAAAGCGCAGCTTGCGTACAACGGCGTGGGCGGATGGCTCGGCGCTACGGGGCCGGCTCCGGCAAAAGTGGCGGCATCGACTGAATTGCAAGCGCAACTCAAGCTGCAAAGCGAAGCCGCGCAAGCCCTCAAGAAGCAACGCTACCAGAACGGCGCCCTCAATCTCGAGACCAGCGAAGTAACCCCGGTCATACTCAATCAACAAATCGTGGACGTCACAAAGCAAGAAAAGAATCCCGCCACTGACCTGATTGAAGACTTCATGATCGCCGCTAACGGAGTGGTGGCGCGCATGCTGGAAAAAGTGTCGTCTCTGCGGCGCATTGTGAAAACGCCCGAGCGGTGGGACCGCATTGTGCAACTTGCTGCTGCACACGGCGGAAACCTGCCTCCGGATCCGGATTCTAAGGCTCTCAACGATTTTCTGCTCAAGCGCAAAGCGGCTGATCCAGATCATTTTGCGGACGTGTCGCTGGCTGTGATCAAGCTGATTGGCCCGGGCGAATATGTTCTGGAACGGCCCGGCGATCCCGAGCAGGGTCACTTTGGCCTGGCGGTGCAGGACTACACACACTCGACGGCTCCCAACCGCAGGTTCGCCGATGTCGTCACCCAGAGGCTGATCAAAGCTATGCTCGCCTCTCAATCCCCTCCTTATTCTGACGATAAACTGGCGGCCATCGCCTCCAACTGCACCACAAAAGAAGATGCAGCGAGGAAGGTGGAGCGTGAGATGACAAAGCGGCTGGCAGCGGTAGTGATGAGCCGTCGGATTGGCCAGCTATTCGACGCGCTCGTCACCGGCGTTACTCCGAAGGGAACCTTTGTTCGCGTGCTGCAGCCCCGCGTCGAAGGATTGCTTGCCCAGGGACAACAGGGGCTCGATGTGGGAGACAGGTTGCGTGTGAAGCTGATCCGGACCGATGTCCAGCGGGGCTATATTGATTTCGCTCGCGCGTAGCGGCACCGTTCCGTCACCGTTTTCCTTCGTGTCCCTTTCTGGTTCCAGCATTTGCACTTCATCAACCACAAAGGACACGAAGGTACACATAAGGATGTGATGGACCTTTGTAGGTCCACCCGCAGCCCAGTTGAAACTCGTGCTCAACCGGAATTTCCTTGGGCGTGGCTCATCCTTTTTTCTGTTCGAGTTCAGCCCAGCGCGAGTAAAGCTCATCTGCTGCCTTCTGCGCTTCGTGCATCTCGGCGTGCGCACGCAGCAGACGAGGGCCATCGCTTGCGATCGCAGGGTCCTCGAGCTGGGCACGCTTCTCCTGCAGCACTTGCTCGGCCTGGGCAACACGCTCCTCGATGGTTGCGTATTCGCGGGCTTCCAGATACGACAGCTTCTTTTTCGCTGCTGATGGCTCAGACGCAGTCGCACGCCGGGGTTGAGCGCCGCTGGAGCGAACTGACTTCAGCGGCTGTTTTCGATCGGCTTGCCAGGACTCCCACTGCGAGTAATCCGCGAAACTCTCCGCGCCACCCTGTCCATCGAGGCCGAGCACGATCGTCGAAACGCGATCGAGCATGTACCGGTCGTGCGTGACCAGCACCAGCGCGCCGCGATACTCGAGCAAGCTTTCTTCGAGTATCTCGAGGGTTGGGATATCGAGATCGTTCGTGGGCTCATCGAGCAGAAGCACGTCGGCAGGTTGAAGCATGAGCTGCGCGATCAGCACGCGTGCCCGTTCGCCTCCGGATAGGCGGCCGATGGGTTGATTGAGTTGCTCGCCGGTAAAGAGGAATCTTGCAGCCCACGACGCGACGTGGATCACGCGGTCCTGATAGATCACGGAATCACTGTCTGGAGCCAACGCGCGGCGCAGAGTTACATCGGGATCGAGTTCGCGGGTTTGATCGAAGTACACAATTCGGAGCCAATCGGCTCGGCGAATTTCTCCCGCGGTCACTGATAGTTCGCCGCGCAGCAGACGCAAGAGTGTGGTTTTGCCGCTGCCATTCGGTCCTACAAGTCCGACCCGCATTCCGGCCGTTACGATGAAGTTGAGGCCGTCGAAAAGTGTGCGATTACCGATTTCAAAGCCAATGTTTTCCAGTTCAATCAGGCGCTTGGTTTTTCGGTCGGTCGCGGAAAAATCGATGTTGGCGGTTGCTGTTCGCGTTCTAAGGTTCAGGTCCGCAAGCTCGGACATTAAGTCACCGGCTTTGTCGATTCGAGCTTTCGATTTGCGGGTCCGGGCTTTGGCCCCGCGACGTAGCCATGTGATTTCATTGTGCACGAGATTTTCCAGCGCTTCCTGCCGCTTCGATTGTGAATGCAGGAACTCTTCCTTCTTTTCCAGAAACGTACTGTAGTTTCCGCGAACGCGCAACAGTCCATCTGGATAGGTGCGATTGAGTTCCGCCATCTCAGTCGCGACATTTTCAAGAAAGTAGCGGTCGTGGCTGACGATGACGCAGGCGAACGCTGCATCTTGAAGAAGGGCCTCAAGCCACTCGATTCCCGCCAGATCCAGATGATTGGTGGGTTCGTCCAACAACAGAATGTCCGGTCCCTGAACCAGTGCTTCGACGATTGCCAGACGCTTTTGCCAGCCTCCCGACAATGCAGTCGCCAGAGTTTCGAGTTCGTCGAAACCGGCGCGGCCAAGGGTTTCCGCGAAGCGAGTGCCTCGCTCGGTCGTAGACACGGCGGCCCGCTCCAGCGCTTTCTCGACGACCGACCGAACCGTTTCTCCAGATGCAAATTTCGAGTCCTGCAAAACGCAGGTGAGCCGGACGCGCTTGCGGACCGCGATTTCGCCGCTATCCACATCTTCGTCGCCGGCCAGAATTCGAAGCAGCGTGGATTTGCCTGAACCGTTTGGACCGATCAGTCCGATCCGGTCGCCTTCAGAAACGGTGAAGGAGATATTCTGGAAGAGCACGGTCGATCCGAAGGACTTGGAGATGCCCTGTGCATTGATGATCGGCGCCAACGACTTGTGCCCTGCTTCCTTCTGAATTGTAACGATTTGGTGGACCTGGTCGGGTTCGAACCGACGACCTCTTCCATGCCATGGAAGCGCGCTCCCAACTGCGCCACAGGCCCACTAAGGAAGAACCAATGATCCGGCGAGAACTCCAGATCAGATGAATCAATTCTCGCTTACTGGATGAGGTTAGTCAAACCTTGTGCTCTAGCGGCGTACGTGCTCCTCCCTAATTTTACGAAAACTACGAAAATGGGTATGCTGAGGGCAAGACGACCTCATGAAACTTCTTCGAACTTTCGGTTGGCGTTTTCTTGTGTTGCCTTTTCTAGTCGCCATGGCGATGGCGCAAGGAACGCCTTCTCCTGCTCCCGCCGCTTCGGCGCCGGCGGGCTCGGGGCCGGCGGTTCCGTACGCCTCGGTCAGCCAGCTGAATCTGATCCTGTCGCAACTGGAGCAGGTCGCGCAGGCCACGCAGGTGGATCTGGCGAAGCTGCGAATCGAAAAATGGAAGACCGATTCGAACACCAAGCGCGGCACGAGCGCGGACGTGGACTCTCTCCAACGCAACCTGCAAAATGCGCTTCCGGAAATCATCGCTCAACTGCGAGCTTCCCCGGAGAACGTTGGGGCAACTTTCAAGCTCTACCGCAATCTGGATGCACTTTTCGACGTCTTAGGACCGGTGGTCGAGTCGGCGGGAGCGTTCGGCTCCAAAGACGAATTCCAATCCGTGCAAAACGATCTCAGTGCGATCGAGAGGTCGCGCCGAGAGCTGGCGGAGCGGATGGAAACTCTGGCCACTTCGAAAGAAGGCGAGCTCACCCAACTGCGCACCCAGGTTCGGGATCTGCAGGCGGCTGCAGCGCCGCCTCCGGCACCTCTCAAGAAGGTTGTTGTCGACGACACCGAACCGCCGCCTAAGAAAGTGGTAAAGAAGAAGACGGTGCCGAAACCTCCGAAGCCGAGTCCGTCGACGACGACGCAGCCATCCAGCGCAACGACAAACTCTCAGCCATCGACTCAACAACCGCAAACCCAGCCGCATCCCTGACCCAGGGTTGAAACGCCAGTTTTTCGCCCCGTTGGGGCTTGTCCTTTTTCTCTGTTTCCCCACGGCTTGCGCCGTGGGCTGCATTCTTACGCCGCTCCGCGGCTGGCGGTGACGCGGTTCACATGCACATATTCTGGTGCACAATTTACCTCGAAAAAATTCTCTGTTTTTGCCTAAAATCTGGAAAACAAGCGGCCGGAATTTTTCTTGCCTCCTGGATCTATGGTTCTTAAGGGGGTTACAGGCAAAATCTTGGAAACATTCGAGTTAAATGGTGCCTGAGCGCCCTCGATTCCATTTTGGAAATGCAAGAGTGGTCGGATCAGCGAGTGGGGCGGTCCAGTAGCCACGTCCGTTGTCAAGTTGTCAAAGATCGATGATTATCTTGTAGATAACTTTTGCGTTTCTATATTATCTTAATTGATAGGCCGAGTTCAAGGACAAAGTGAATGGGCTGCAGAGCTGTTTCCCGATTCGGGAATGCAGCGCACACCGCTGCCGGAAGAGTGTGTACAGAGTTGTGGGCTGCAGCATTGCTGAAGAGGCGGGAATTCACCGAAAAAGGCCGAACCAGCCGCTCAGATCGAGGAAAACAGATTCCTCGCTGCGCTCGGAATGACAACAGTGTTTAACGAGCCGAGATACTTAGCCAGTCTGATGTTTAGATCGGCGTATCGGCAAGCGGACGAACCATTCGAAGTCGAGCTGACACTCAACGTGACAATCTCTTCGCGCATGACAGGGCGCTGGTCAATTTTCCCGGGCTAACTGGAACTATTACCAGTTCCTGATCTGCCAGACACCTTCTAGGCTCGCGTTCTTAAATCCCCGGGAGTTCATTCGTCAATGTAGCCTCACCCATTTATCCCTTCACCAGGCTATGGATAACAGAGCAGGTTCGAAAAAGCGGAAATTCCGAAGAAAAGATAATCAAGACGAGAGGGAGTGCCTCATGAGGAACGCGAAAAGTGTCGGGCGGGGATGTGTACTGCTTCAAGCAATGGTAGTTTTCCTGATGCTCTTGCTGGCGGTGGTGACGGGCAGCGCGCAGCAGACAACCGGCGTGGCGGGTTCGCCGAGCGCGACGACCACTATCGACGGGAAGTATCTCCCGCCGCCGCCACCGAAATTTGGCGGCGTGATCAATATGAACGCCACCGAGTCCAAGCCATATTGGCCGGCTCAGGTGGTGCCCCCCAAGGGCGCACCCAACGTGCTGTTGATCATGACCGACGACCAGGGCTACGGCGTTTCCGGCACATTCGGCGGCGTCATTCCGACGCCGGCGATGGACCGGATCGCAAAGATGGGCTTGCGCTACACGCAGTTCCACTCAACGGCGCTCTGCTCGCCGACCCGTGCGGCGCTGATTACCGGTCGTAACCATCACTCCGTCGGGTACGGCGTTATTGGGGAAATGTCCACAGGATACCCGGGCTACGACTCCGTCATCGGTCCGGAGAGTGCCACCGTCGGCGAGATCCTGAAGGAAAACGGCTACGCCACATCGTGGTTCGGCAAGAATCACAACACCCCAACCTATCAGTACAGCACCGCGGGGCCGTTTGATCAGTGGCCTATCGGGATGGGTTTCGAATATTTCTACGGATTCATGGGTGGCGAATCCGACCAGTGGACGCCTTACCTTTTCAGAAACACAACGCAAGTGTTCCCCTGGGTCGGGAAACCCGGCTACAACCTGACTACAGACATGGCGGACGATGCGATCAAATACATGAACGAGTTGAACGCGGCTGCGCCCGAAAAACCGTTCTTCCTTTATTACGTTCCTGGAGGCACCCACTCACCGCACCAGCCCACGAAGGAATGGATCGAGAAATTCAAGGGCAAGTTTGACATGGGGTGGAATCAGCTGCGGGATCAGATTTTCGCGAATCAGAAGCGGCTCGGAGTTATCCCGGCGAGTACGCAACTCACCCCCTGGCCGGATGTTCTGCCGAAGTGGGATACGCTCCCCGCCGAAAATAAGAAGCTGATTGCCCACGAGGCAGAGGTGTTTGCCGGCTACGTTGCCTACACCGACCACGAGATCGGACGAGTCATTCAGGCGGTCGAAGACATGGGCAAGCTCGACAACACGCTCATCATCTACATCAGCGGCGACAACGGCACCAGCGCAGAAGGCACTCTCGTCGGCACACCCAACCAGATGACCGCCTACAACGGCATTTTGGATGTTCCCATTGCCGAGCAGATGAAGTTTTACGACGCCTGGGGCTCGGAAGCGACCTACCCCCATATGTCGGTGGCATGGTCCTGGGCGTTTGACACGCCGTTCAAGTGGACCAAGCAGGTCGCGTCCTTCTTCGGCGGTACCCGCCAGGGCATGGTCATCGCCTGGCCCGGCCATATTAAGGACGCCGGCGGCATCCGCACCCAATTCCACCACATGATCGACATAGTGCCGACCATCCTCGAAGCCGCGGGCATTCAAGCGCCATTGATGGTGAACGGCGTTAGCCAGAAACCGATCGAAGGCGTGAGCATGGCTTATACCTTTGATAAGGCCAACGCGAATGCCCCGTCCAGGCGCGAAACGCAATACTTCGAGATGTTCGGCAACCGCGCGATTTACCACGACGGCTGGATCGCCGCTACTCCCCCGCCTGCTCCACCCTGGCTGTTAGGCACAGCTAAGCTGCCCGATGTGGTCAACGGCTACAAATGGGAGCTTTACAACCTGAACGAAGATTATTCTGAGTACAACGACCTTTCGGCCAAGTATCCCGACAAGCTGCGCGACATGCAAGAGCTGTTCCTGATGGAGGCGACGAAATACAACGTCTTCCCATTGGACAACTCAATCCTTCCACGCATCGTTACGCCCCGGCCGAGCGCGACCGCCGGTAGGACGGTCTTCACCTACACTGGTCAGTTGGCAGGGGTTCCAGTCAGCGACGCACCCAGCATCCTGAATAAGTCTTACACTATCACCGCTGATGTTGACGTGCCGCAGGGCGGCGGCGATGGGATGCTGGCTACCTTGGGCGGGCGCTTCGGCGGCTATGGCCTCTACTTGCTCAAAGGCAAGCCGGTCTTCACCTACAACCTGGTTGATTTGGAACGCTTCCGATGGGAAGGCCAGGAGGCGCTCGCGCCCGGAAAGCACACCATCATGTTTGACTTCAAGTACGATGGACCCGGCTTCGGCAAGGGCGGCAGCGGCACACTCTCGGTTGACGGAAAGGACGTCGCCACCAGAACGATCCCCCATACAATTCCGTTCCTCATGTCCATTGACGAGACCTTCGATGTCGGCATCGACACGCGCACGCCGGTGGACGATAACGACTACCAGGTGCCGTTTGCCTTCAATGGCACCATTAACAAGCTGACGATCAACCTGAAGCCAGCGCCGATGAGCGCCGAGCAACAGAAGGAATGGGACGAAGCAGTAAGGCGAGTGAACTTGGCGGCCGAGTAAGAAAATAGGAGCGCGCGAGTGATTGAAATACTTTGGCCGGGCTGTCCCTCCATTGTAGGCGGCCCGGCTTCCGTTTTGCTCCAGAGTTAGGCGACGTGCTGCGCAGCTGCCCGATCCTGCAGCGGTTGCTCTCTACCGATCGACCTGCCGACGATCTCCCGACTGAATTGATAGCGTTACATCGGGTAACTATCACAGAAGTAACACTGCGCTGGAACCTGGCGGGGCTCTTTGGGGTCTATATGTTCAGGGCAGATCGAGGGTTGCGGGCCGGGCTTGGTCGGGAATATGGGTCAAATTTTGGCGAAGGGTTGGGGGCGAAATGCACCTATAATGGAGGTTGCGGCATGAGCGTTATGGCAGGAGCAACCACTGTGGGTGATTTAGCGGCGGCAATCGGCGTCCGGGCGCAGGAAGCGGCGATTGTGGCCGAACTGAAGGCGGGATCGGAAGAGGCGTATGCCTGGCTTATCGGAGAATTCCATCAGCCGATTTACAGCCTGGTTTACCGCATGGTCACCGACCCGGCGGATGCGGCTGACACAACGCAAGAAGTGTTTCTGAAAGTTTTTCGCGGAATCAACCATTTCCACGGGGGATCCAGTCTGAAGACCTGGATTTACCGCATCGCAGTGCATGAGGCATCGAACCGGCGGCGCTGGTGGTTTCGGCACAAAGCGAAAGAAACGTCCATCGAACCGGCCGCCGAAGGGTTCAACGAATCAGGTGTGGCTTTGGCCATAAAGGATTCGCTGGTGGATGGGGCTGACTCACCTTTCGATCGGGTTGCGCATGAGGAGGTTCGAGCGCGCGTGGAAAAAGAATTGCGACAGGTTTCTGAACCTTACCGCACGACGCTCATTCTTCGTGATCTCGAGGAAATGTCGTACGAGGAGATTGCGGAAATTACGCAGGTTTCGCTGGGAACCGTGAAGTCGCGGCTGACCCGAGGGCGGGAAGCGCTGCGGCAACGCCTGACGGCGTATGTGCAAGAGTTCGGAGAGGAACTGGGTCTGCGGGCTGAAGAGCGGAAGCCGAAGGTCGAATGCCGTTCCCGCTTGAATGGACGGGAATTCGAGGTGGCGTCATGAAGTGCATCGAAGCTAAATCGATGTTCTCACCTTATCTCGATGGAGCAGTGACGGGTACCGAGATGCTCGCTCTCACCCGGCATCTCGACGCCTGTGCTCCTTGTCAGCGGGAATATGTTTCGCTTGGTCGAACTCAGCAATTGCTTACCGGCTTGGGGCGGCGAAAAGCACCGGAGGATCTTTCGCTAAAGCTGCGGCTCGCGATTTCACGCGAGGTTGCGCAATCGCAGCGTCCGTACTTCCACGGCCTTCGCATTCGGGTGGAGAACGCCATTCAAGGCTTCATGGTTCCGGCGACCGCAGGTTTGATAACGGCGGTGCTGATTTTCGGATTTCTCATGGGCTTCCTGGCTTTGCCGTTGCAAGCCGGGAATCCGGATGTTCCGCTCATGATGAGCACCGCGCCGCAGTTGCAGCAGTCGGCTTTTGGAACGGCGATGGAGTCCATCTCGGATGATTCGTTGGTGATTGAAGCCTATGTCGATGCGAACGGGCGGGTGCAGGACTACCGGATATTGTCGAGTCCCGAAGATGCAAAGGATCTTTCACCGCAGGTGAAGATCATGCTTACCGAATTCACCACCTTCCGTCCCGCGACTTCGATGGGCCAGCGGACATCGGGGCGCGCCGTTTTGTCGTTCTCGAAGATTAAGGTGAAGGGGTAGAAGCTGTCAGCTATCGGTTTTAAGAACGCGGCGATACTTAAGGCTCAAAGCTGATGGCTGAGAGCTTCCTCCGTTGACCCTCCGCGAATAACCTCTTAAACTGGCTATGTAACCCGCACATTTCACCGGCCTGCAGGAGGGTCCCTGGATAATCGTTTTCGTAGTTCGCTATTTGTGGCCTTGCTAGGGCTGGTGGCACAAGTGTGGGCGGCTGATACCGCGCCCAGGGTCGCGTTGGACAACAACGAAGCGCTCTTTACGGTTCTGACGGCGATCAACTATTGCGGCTACGATTTGGAATTGAGCTCATCTGATCCCATGCGAGCTCAGATTCGCGCCGAGGTCGCTAAGACGATCGATGCTGCGGCGGATGCGAAGGAATCGACGCAGGCCATGTGCCAGTTTTATTCAGAACATAAGCAGGAGGATCCGGCTCGAACCCTGGCGCAGTACGTGTCGTTGGGGCTCAATCTCAGTGCGCCACCCGAACTCACGCTGAAAGTCAAAGAAGCCGATCTGCCGCCGGACGCGAGTTATGTGTCCGGGTTCGTGCCGATCGTGCAGAAGTTCTATAGTTTAGCCGGGCTGCACGCGATCTGGACGCGCCATCAATCGGCTTATGCAGCTTTGACCGACCGATACCATGAGCCGTTGTCCAAAGTGCTGTTTGATACTGAGGTCTACTTGAAGTTGCCGTCGGCCGGGTATTTGGGACGTACATTTACAGTTTTCCTCGAACCCATGGGTGCGCCCGGGCAGGCGAATGCGCGGAATTACGCAACCGATTATTATGTGGTCCTTTCTCCGGGCACCGGGGCCGAGTCAGGGCTGAAGATGGAACAGATCCGGCACACTTATCTGCATTATCTTCTGGACCCGATGGCGCTGAAATATCCCGGTGCCATGGACCGCCTGAAACCGCTGCTGGCAAGTGTCAAAGGCTCGCCCATGGATGAGAGTTTCAGGACGGATGTTTCGCTTCTGACGACGGAGTGCATGATACGCGCGATCGAGGCGCGAACCACCTGGACGAGCAAAACGCCCGAAGTCCAAAAGCAGCAACTGGTGCAGCAGTCGGTCGAGCAAGGCTACATTCTGACACCCTATTTTTATGAAGCGCTGGCGCAGTTTGAGAAGAGCCCAATCGGGTTGCGGACTGCGTATCCGGGTTTGATTAACGACATCAACGTGGGCAAGGAGCAAAGGAATGCAGCGCAAGTGAAGTTTGCCAGCACGGCAGACGAGGAACTGTTGCATCTGTCGCGGCACACGCAGGGTAAACTTTTGTTAACCGCGCAGCAACGTTTAGCGAGCGGGGATGTCGAGGGCGCAAAGAAGTTGGCGCAGCAAGCGCTGGATGAGAAGAATGAAGATCCGGGCCGGGCCCTTTTCATCCTGGCGCAAGCGGCGGTTGTCAGTCGAGATATGCAGGGGGCGCGCAGTTATTTCGAACAGGCGCTGGCGGTGGCTAAGGAGCCATCGGTGGTGGCGTGGTCGCATGTTTATCTGGGAAGAATTTGTGATCTGCAGGAAGATCGGGCGGCGGCTCTCGTCGAGTACCGTGCGGCTCTGAGCGCCGGCGAATCGCTGCCTGAGGCGAAAGCCGCCGCTGAGCATGGGATTGCGCAGCCTTACGAACCGCCCACGCATCCGCAGCAGTAGTGAAGTGAAACTACGGGCGACCTGTGATCGGGGAGCCCGAGTCTCAAAACTCAAGGAGAGAGCATGAAGCGAGCAGCCATGGTATTGGGGGTGCTAGCGGTAGCGGCTTTGGTAGCTGCGCAGCAGCAGCAGGCGCCGGCACAACAAAAGCAACCTACAGGAGCGGCGGGTACAACTCAACCGGGTTCGGCCCAGCAAGGTTCGGCCACAGCGACGGCGCCCCGAGGCAAGCGGCCACCGCAGGCCAAGACTCAGCCAGAGTTCGACGCTTATAACGCGGCGATGGCTAACCAGAAGGATCCCGCCGCTATGGAAAAGGCAGCAGACGACTTCGCGACGAAGTTTCCCGATAGCGAACTGCGCGTCCTGCTTTACAAGGCGGCATTGGGCGGATACCAGAATGCGAACAACGGCGACAAAATGTCGGAGATGGCACAGAAGGTGCTGAAACTCGATCCGGATGATCCTATAGCACTGATCGCTGCGTCGGAAGTGATTGCGGAGCGCACTCGCGATACCGATCTCGATAAGGCCCAGCGCTATGATCAGGCACAGAAATACGCGCTGCACGCTTTGGAAACTATCGATACTGATATTCCAATCCCTACGAATGCACCACAAAGCCAACTCGACCAGATCGATGCATACAAGAAGCTGCTGCGATCCAGTGCCTATTCGGTGCTCGGTACGATCGATTACGGTCAAGACAAGTATGCTGACGCACAGGGCTATTTCCAGAAGTCTATCGATGCTTATCCGTCGCAGCCTGACCCTGTAGTCGTACTTCGGCTGGCCCTTGCGCTGGACAAGCAGGGGAAATACGGGGACGCTTTAAAAGAGGCCAACCGAGCTGTCGATTTGACCCAGGAAGGAACTGCGGCGGGAACCACGGCGCGTCATGAACGTGATCGCTTGGTGCAGTTGACCGGAGGTATTCCGGTCGGCGGGAGTTCTGCTCCTCCGTCCAACCCGCCGGCCGGCTCTACTCCGAACACGACTCCGCATTGAAGGGCCGCAAACAGATTCGTTCAAGCAAATCATGAAAGCGCGGAACATTTCGGAATTGGAGCAAGCTTTGGGTTATCAATTCTCTCGACCCGAGTTGCTGGAGCAGGCTCTTACTCATAGCTCGCAAGCTCGCGAACTCGAAGCGCTGCACGCTCAAACACCAACGCAAGTGGCGGAGCGAGTGGGAGACAACGAGCAGCTTGAATTTTTGGGGGACGCCGTTCTAGGACTGATCACGACTGAAGAATTGTTTCATCGCTTTCCCCATTTTCGTGAAGGCGAGCTGTCCAAACTGCGAGCGCATTTGGTTAGTGAAAAACATTTGATCCAGGTGGCGCGGCAGTTAGAACTCGGACACTACTTGCGGCTGGGCCGAGGCGAGGAAAAAAGTGGGGGACGCAACAAAACCGCGTTGCTGGTGGACGGTCTGGAAGCCGTGCTGGGGGCGATGTACGTGGATAGCGGGCTGGAGACGGTCCGGCGCGTGGTGTTGCAGCATGTGATCGCGCCGGAGGTGGAGCACATGGCGAGAAACGGCAGCAGCCTGCCGCTCACCGACTACAAATCAGCGCTGCAGGAAAAACTGCAGGCCACCGGGCGTTCCCAGGCATCTTATGTATTGGTAAAAGAACTGGGACCGGAGCACAGTAAAACCTTTACCGTTGAAGTCCGATTGCAAGCGCTTGGCAATCACGGTGAGACCGAGTTCGTGGGCCGGGCCGAGGGCTCCACCAAGAAAAATGCCGAACAGGGCGCGGCGCACCAGGTGCTCGAACACTTGGCTTCGCTGCCGGCGCATGCGGGCGGCAAAGTGCCCGGCAAAGGACGTCCCTAGCCGGAATCGTGATGGGAAAAACGTCGCACCCGGACTGGTTGATTTCGCTGCAATCGCTGCTGACCACCGTGGTGATTGCTGTCTTTGTGGTCACCTTTATCATCCAGGCTTTCCAGATTCCTTCCGAGTCCATGGAAAATACGTTGCTGATCGGAGACTACTTGTTGGTGGACAAGTTGTGTTACGGCGGCAGCAGATTCCTAGACCGCATCCTTCCGTACCGCCCGGTGCATCGCGGGGATATCGTGGTTTTTCACTATCCGGTTCATCCTAGCGAGCACTTCGTCAAGCGGGTTGTGGGAGTGCCGGGGGATCGCTTGCGCCTGATCAATCGAGAGGTTTACGTGAATGGCGCTCACCTGCCGGAACCGTACGTGCAGCACATCGCACGCAAACACGACGTATTCCGGGACGAATTTCCCCGCCTGGATGTTTCAGCGCCGGGTCTGGAAGGCGGATGGTGGCTGCAGATGAAGAAACTGGTCGAAGACGGCGAGCTAATCGTTCCGGAGGGGGATTATTTCGTGCTCGGGGATAATCGGGACGACAGCGACGATAGCCGCTACTGGGGCTTCGTTCCGCGGGAAAACATTGTGGGGCGTCCGCTGCTGATTTATTGGTCGGTGCGGAGTGTGGAAGACGACCTGCCAGTTTCTTCGACGCCAGGTGATAAACTTTATCACTTCGCTTATGCACTCAGTCATTTGTTCCAGGTGACGCGGTGGGACCGGACATTTCGAGTAGTCAACTAAAGGCGGACATCGCCTATTAAACGGGACAAAACCTCTTGGCTAAGACAGAAAATACGCAGGCGGAAAAGCCGCGCGAAACCACAGTCGAGTTTCTCGCCTCTTTGGCGGCGGTGCTGGTAACCGGTCTGTTCATAATCACGTTCATCGTTCAGGCGTTTGAGATTCCTTCGAGTTCGATGGAGAACACGCTGCTGATCGGCGACCACGTATTTGTGAACCGCGAGCAATTCGCACCGCGGACGCGATGGCTTGGTCCCATTCTGCCTTATCGCCAGATACACCACGGTGACATCGTTGTATTTCTTTCTCCAGCGGAGCCAGGCCTTTACGTTGTGAAGCGCATCATAGGGATTCCGGGCGACCGCATTCACTTGCGCGATGGGGTGGTCTACCGCAACGGAGAGAAACTGGATGAGCCGTATGTGATCCATCAAGATGAGGCCGGCAGCAATCCTTACCGCGACAACTTTCCTCTGGTCGCGCCGTCGGAGTTCAACAATGTGACTCCGGATTGGGAACTGGCCCTGCCGCAGCACATCCAGGGCGATGATTTGGTGGTGCCTCCAAATAGTTACTTCGGAATGGGGGATAACCGCGACGTGAGTCTAGACAGCCGCTATTGGGGTTTCATCCCGACGGAGAATGTGATTGGGCGGCCCATGTTTATTTACTGGTCGTTTGAGACACCGGCGGGGCAGTATCTGCAGAGAGAAGTCAGTCAACGAGTCGGGTTCCTCGCGCATGTGGTTCTCCACTTTTTTGATGAGACTCGCTGGCGGCGTACGTTCAAGGTGGTTCAGTGAGTTTTTGGCGATCCAAGCGCGGCGGACTCGTGGCGACGGGCCTTATCGTGCTGCTCGCGCTCTTTCTGGTCCGGCCCGGTGCGAATCGCCTGCGAAACCGGATTGTCAAATCCATAAGTCTGGCGCTGGGACGGCCCGTGGATGTGGCGGCGGTACGCCTGCGACTGCTCCCCCAGCCCGGATTCGATCTGGATAACTTCGTAATCCACGACGATCCGACCTTCAGTGCTGAGCCCATGCTTCGCGCCCAGGAAGTTACGGCATCCTTGCGAGTAACTTCGCTGCTCCGCGGCCGTCTGGAGATCGCGCGGTTGAATCTGACCGAGCCCAGCCTGAACCTGGTTCGCAATGCAGAAGGGCGTTGGAATCTTGAGAATCTGGTCGAGCGGGCCGCCCAAATAGCGGTTGCTCCAACCAGCAAAACTAAGACCGAGCGGCGGCCGGGCTTCCCTTACATTGAGGGGGACCGGGGCCGAATCAATTTCAAGTTCGGAGCGGAAAAAAAGCAGTACGCGCTGACCGAGGCTGATTTCGCCTTATGGCAGGACACGGAAAACGCCTGGGGCATGCGATTGGAGGCGCGGCCCGTGCGAACCGATTTCAATCTCAGCGATACCGGCACACTGAACGTCAGCGGATCGTGGCAGAGAGCAGCAAGTTTGCGCGAGACGCCGTTACAGTTCACCTTGCAATGGGACCGCGCGCAACTCGGGCAAGCGACCAAACTCGCCTATGGCAACGACAAGGGCTGGCGCGGCGGACTCAAAGTTTCGACTACGCTCACGGGTACGCCAGCGAACCTTGCGATCGCGACCACTGCAACGGTGCAGGATTTCCGCCGTTATGACATTTTCGGCGGCGGTGATTTGCGGTTGGCGACGGACTGCCGCAGTCATTACAGTTCGCTCGATCACACCCTGTCCGAAGTTGCGTGCAGTGCGCCCGTCGGTGATGGAGCAATTAACGTCACGGGCAGCATCAAAGGGCCATTCTCATCACGCGAGTACGACCTGATGTTTACCGCGCGTGATCTGCCGATTCAGTCGCTGATTGCGCTCGCCCGCCATGCCAAGCAGGGTGTGCCGGATGATCTGATTGCAGCGGGTCGACTGAATGGAAATGTGAAGCTTCAGCGCGATTTTAGGTCGCGAGCGAGCGGCATGGCGTGGAAAGGTAGCGGCGAAACCTCCGGCTTCGACCTTCGATCGAAACTCAACAAATCGGAATTGGTCTTGGGCAAGGTCCCATTCGTAGTATCTTCCGCGACAGAGGGGAAGTTCCGAACGACGTTGCACGAAATTGGTACCCCGGCGGAGACTCACTTTGACGTCGGTCCATTCAGTCTCGCCTTAGGCAGGCCGACGCCCATAACCGTGGGCGGCTGGGCTTCGCGTTCGGGATACAGCTTCGAGATCCAAGGCGAAGGACAGGTGCCGCGCTTGCTGCAGGTGGCGCGGATGGTGGGAATTTCCGCCCCGCAGCCAGCCGCTAGCGGCTTCGCCAAGATCGATTTGCAAATTGGGGGTGGTTGGTCGGGCTTCGCGGCACCGAGAGTTCTGGGGAAGGCTCAACTGCATTCGATTCGCGCCGAAGTGCGAGGGTTGAACGCGCCGCTGGAAATTGCTTCCGCGAACCTTGTTCTCACGCCTGACCAAATTACGGTGCAGAGCCTGACGGCTTCGATCGCGGACACTTCGTGGCACGGTTCTCTAGCGCTTCCAAGGCAGTGCGCCTTGCCAGACTCCTGTCCGGTTCACTTTGATCTGCATACCGACGAGGTTGCGACCGACCGGCTGAATCAGTTGTTCAATCCGCATGTTCGCCAGCAGCCGTGGTATCGCTTTCTGTCTTCCCCGGCGGCCGGAGTTCCCTACTTGCTCACGGTCCATGCAACCGGCAAACTCACCGCCAACCGGGTGGTCATTCGTAAACTTGTCGGCAACCACGTCTCGGCGAACGTGGAATTGAACAAGGGCAAACTGCGATTGTCTGATGTGCGAGGGGATGTCCTTGGCGGCAGGCATACGGGCGAATGGGAAGGCGACTTTACCGCAAAGCCTCCGGAGTACAGCGGGAGCGGCACACTGGAGCGGGTCGCGCTCAGTCAGCTTTCCGAGAGCATGAACGATGATTGGATCACAGGCACGGCAACGGGAACTTATCGGGTGAAAGCATCGGGCCTGGATGCGGGTCAGTTGTTCGCTTCCGCCACCAGCACGCTGAAGATCGACGCACGGGACGGCTTGCTGCGGCACGTTGCGCTGGTCGAGGGCAGCGGGCCGTTGCAGATGCATCGCTTGACGGCACGCCTGTTGCTGCAGGAGGGCAAGTTTGAAATTCAGGAAGGCAAGCTGGAGACTCCGGCTGGCGTCTACGAGGTGAGCGGCACTGCATCGCTGACGCGCATCCTCAATCTGAAATTAGCGCGCGAAGGAGCGCCCGGTTTCAACATCACGGGCACGCTGACGGAACCGCACGTGTCCCCCATCCTGAGTCCGGAGACGCGAGCGGCGCTTAAGCCGTGAGTCTTAAGCTGAGCCCGACCACGATCCAAATCGCTAGTGCCAGCCATTCGTATGCGCTGAAATGCCCGGGAATGCCGGGGACAATTTTCATCAGGATCATGATTAGGCCGACGATCACTCCCACCATCGCAATAAAACGTTTGTGTCGCGGCGGACCCATCCGGTAATAAGCCGCACAAGCGGCCAGCCATCCGATTGCGGAAGCCACCGAACCAACTTCGGAAACTGGGACGAGAATGGCATCGCCCAGAAACATGCATGCACCGGTGGCCAGCCCGATGCAAAGCACGGCTAGCGAAGGCGTCTGATTGCGCGGATGCACATGGCCAAGACGCTGGTCCACCAACCCGCGCCGCCCTACCGCGAACAAGAGCCGGCTGGCTGCGACGAAATTTCCGTTGAACACTTTGAAGAGCGAAAGTATCGCCGTTGTAAGTATGACTCTCACGATCCAGCGCGACCCCACGGCGCGCTCAAAAACAACCGCGGTCATGAATTTTTCATGGGTGAGTTGCTTCCATGGAGCGACATATCCAACCGCCGCGATCACAACGGTGTAGAAAAGAATGCCAACCACAATCGCCATCCAGATGGCCTTGAAGAAGCCGCGGGCACGGAATTCCGGACTGGCTTCTTCGGCGCCTTTTACGACAGATTCAAACCCCGTCATAAAATAAGGCACGATTTGCATGACTAGAAATACGGATACGAATGGGCTATGGGTAAAGAGCGGCGGGAAATTTTGTGGTGACCCGTTGCTCACTCCGAACCCGACAAACAGCGTGAACAGCGCCAGCGTTCCGAAAGCTGTCCAATTCTGAAAAGTGGCGCTCAAGCGGATGCCACTATAGTTCAGAACTGTAAGCAATCCAGTCAGGCCGAGCCCGATCACCAAGTGCGGCAGGTAAACTGGCTGGCCTGCGATGCGATACAGTTCGATCGAATCCAGTGCGGGAAAAATGTAGCCCGCGATTCTGCCGACTGCCACCGCCTCCCACGGGCACACAATGAAATAGGCCAGGATCATCATCCAGCCCGTGGCAAAGCTGATCGCTTGGGGAAAAACTTTGGCGGTGTAAGCGACCTCACCCGCGGCATCTGGCATTGCGGCAACCAGTTGGCCGTACACATACCCAATCGGCAGCAACAGCGCGCCGCCAATTGCGAAACCCAGGATTGCGCCCAATACTCCGCCGCGCAGCAGCCAGTCATCCATCACGACCAGCCATCCCACGCCCACCATCGTGCCCCAACCCAAGGCGAAGTAATCTACTACGCGGAGTTTGCGGGCGAGCGTGATCACGCGGCGCGAATTATAAAGCATCGCGTCGGAAGACGCGGCGATGGAAGGCGAAAGAGCCTCGTGATCTGGCCGGATTTACGGGGTCGCGTGTTAGTATCAAATCCAACGCCTGATGACCCTGCAGAATGTAGACAAGCTGTTTAAATTTATCGTTTTCCTGTTCGCGATCAGCTTTCACGAGTCCGCGCACGCCTGGATGGCGAACCGTCGTGGCGACCCGACGGCGCGAATGTTAGGCCGAGTGTCGCTGAATCCCATCAAGCATATTGATCCGATCGGCACCGTGCTGTTGCCACTCGTCGCGCTGTTCTCCGGTTGGCCGTTGCTGGGGTGGGCAAAACCCACACCAGTGGACCCGCGTAATTTCAAGAGTCCCGTACTCGACGACATTTTGACCTCCGTAGCCGGGCCGGTGAGCAATTTTCTGCTGGCCACGGGTGCCCTAGTTGCACTAATGCTTATCAAAGTCTCGTCTCCGCTGGGACGGCAGGTCGTCTTCGGCATTTTGGCCGGCTGGATCTCGCCGGAGACCGGCTCGGTACTCGTGCCCTTGTCCTTGTTGCTGTATGAGCTGATGTTTATTAGTGTTTTACTCGGAGTCTTCAATCTGATTCCGGTCCCACCGCTGGACGGCAGCCACGTGCTGCGCCACTTTCTACCCCCTAATGCGCTGCGCGTCTACGATACGCTGGGGATGTTTGCGCTGATGGCGCTGGTGTTTCTGGGTGGTGGACTTTTGGGCAAGCTGATCTTTCCCGTGGTCGGAGTTTTTAACTACATTCTCTTGAGAATCTGATGCCTATTGGATCCAATCAACATAAACGCGTGCTCAGTGGCATGCGCTCGACTGGCAGATTGCATTTAGGCAATTATGTCGGCGCGCTGCAGAACTGGGTGATCATGCAGGATCACTACGAATGTTTTTTCTTCGTGGCCGACTGGCACGCACTCACGACCGACTATGCTGATACGTCGCAATTGAAGGAAAACTCAATCGACGTTCTGCTCGACTGGCTTGCCGCGGGGCTCGATCCGCAGCGGTGCACTATGTTTATTCAGTCGCACGTGCCCCAGCATGCCGAGCTGCATCTGCTGTTCTCGATGATTACGCCTCTAGGCTGGCTGGAGCGGGTGCCGACTTACAAGGAGCAGCGCGAAAATATTACCGAGAAAGATTTGAGTACCTACGGCTTTCTTGGATATCCAGTGCTGCAGGCGGCGGACATTCTCATCTACAAAGGCGACTTCGTCCCGGTGGGCGAAGACCAGGTGCCCCACGTGGAATTGACGCGCGAGATTGCACGCCGCTTCAACATGTTCTACAGCTATAAAGGGAAGGCCGTGTTCCCCGAGCCGCAACCTTTGCTGACGCCTACTCCGAAGTTGCCCGGAACGGACGGTCGTAAGATGTCGAAGTCGTACGGGAACACGATTATGCTCACGGATCCGGAACCGGTCGTACGGCAGAAACTGAAGACCATGGTGACCGATCCGGCGCGCGTACGCCGCACCGATCCGGGTAACCCTGATGTTTGCCCGGTCGGCGACCTGCACAAGATTTTCAGCGATCGCGATACGATGGCCAAGGTAAACGAAGGTTGCCGGTCCGCGGGGATCGGATGTATCGAGTGCAAAGGCTGGGCTGCCGATGCCCTGGTTAACATCTTGAATCCCATGCAGGAGCGGCGCAAGAAATATGAGGACAATCCACGGCTGGCTTGGGATATTCTTGAGGCTGGCTCGGCGCGGGCGGGCAAAGTTGCCAGCGCTACGATGAACGAAGTACGCGAGGCCATGGGGATGTCTCTGGAATACGAGGCTCCGCGCGCTTAAGCAAGTCAGGACAAGAACGCGATGAAAGAAGACGCAAAAATCGCTTTCGATGGCACGGCAGCGTTGGATCTTGGCCCCACTCTCGTGGAGAGCGCTGCTCCGCGGGTCGAGGAAAAACCACGAAATGAGGAAAGCGACTTCCCTTTCGCCGTTACCGTGGGCGATGTCTATGAAGGGCCGCTTGACTTGCTGCTTCACCTGATTCGCAAGCAAGATATTGATATTTACGATATTCCCATCGGGAGAATCACCGCGCAGTATCTTGCGTACGTCGAAAAACTGCGCGAGTTGGATGTGAACGTTGCGGCCGAGTTCATCTATATGGCGGCGGTTCTAATCCACATCAAGTCAAAAATGCTGTTGCCCCGCGATCCTGCCGCGGCTTCAGACGCCCAGGACGACCCGCGCGTCGAACTGGTTAACCGGCTGATCGAGCATGAAAAATTCAAATCCGCGGCGCAGATGCTGATGCAGAAACAGCACATCGAAGAAGCCGTGTGGTCGAACCCCGGACTGAGCGAATTCAAGGACGCGGAAGGCACGGAGCCGGAGATCGCGGCCGACGTCATTGATCTGGTGAAGACTTTCCAGGAAATCATCGAACGTGCCCGCAACCGGCCGATGATCCAGGTGGACGAAGAAACGGTCACCGTCGGACAGATGATCGAGTATCTGCGGCGCCGGCTGGCGATGGAAGACCGGCCGATCCGATTGAAACAAATGTTGCGCAACGTTGAGTCGCGACAGGCGCTGGTCTGCATGTTTTTGGCCTTGCTGGAAATGGTTCGTCTGCAAGCCATTCAATTGCGGCAAGACCGTCTGTTTGGAGAAATCCTGTTGCGCAAGCATGTAGGATTCGAAGCGGTCATGGCGGAACAGGCCGCCGTACGCGATGACTGGAGGTAGAAGTAGCTAGAAGCCAGGAGCCCATGAGCCTTAAAGCCAAACTCGAAGCTATTATCTACGCCGCCGAAACCCCGGTGACGCTGGATCAACTGATTGAATTGGTAAAAGAGTCGGTCATCGGCGAAGGCGCGTCCGACGGCACCGAAGTCAAGTCGCGCGTTCGGCTGGCTTTGGAGGAACTGGTCGTCGATTACTATTCTCCGGATCACGGCGTCGAGATTCGCCAGGTCGCCGGTGGATATCGTATCTCGACAAAGCCCGAGCACCACGACATCGTCCGCGCCTTTGCGAAGAGTCTGAAGCCGCCAATTCGCCTGTCGCTGCCGGCGCTCGAAACCCTGGCGGTGATCGCCTACAAACAGCCCGTAACCGTGCCGGAGATCAACGAAATTCGCGGCGTGGACTCGAGCGGAGTCATCGCGACTTTGCTCGATCGCAAGCTCGTGACGACTGCAGGCCGCAAGGCTGTCATTGGGCGGCCGATTCTTTACAAGACCACTAAGGAATTCCTGATGCGATTTGGTCTGAAAGATGTCGGCGAACTGCCCAGCATGGAGGAGTTCGAGAAACTGGTGGCGGAATCGTTCCAGAGCGATTTGTTGCCGGCGGAGAGTGAACCGACAGATGTGACCAGTGACCCTGGCTCGTCGACGGCCGAGGTTAAAGATTCCGAGCTGGCTACCGTAGAAAAGCTCCACTCGGGCGAGAGTGATCCGGCTGCTTGACGCGGAAGTTTACCCAACCACTCCACCGATTCTGATTTTGAATTCTCATGCCCACTGAACGTCTACAGAAGATTATCGCCGCCGCCGGAATCGCATCTCGCCGCAAGGCCGAGACGTTGATTACTGGTGGGCTGGTGTCGGTGAACGGGCAGCCGGTCACGGAACTCGGCAGCAAAGCCGATCCCGAGACAGATCACATCCGCGTGAACGGGAAACTCCTGCACGGCCCGGAGCGGCATGTTTACCTGCTCATGAACAAGCCCAAGGGATACGTCACCACGCTGCGCGATCCCGAACGCCGGCCCACTGTCATGGATCTGCTGCAAGGGGTAGGAGCGCGAGTCTATCCGGTTGGACGCCTCGATTACGCCAGCGAAGGCCTGCTCCTGCTTACCAATGACGGTGAATTCGCGAATCGACTGATTAAGGCTGCGTCCCACGTGCCCAAGACGTACATGGTGAAAGTGGCCGGCACTCCGTCGGGGGAAGGATTGGCCCGGTTGCGGGAAGGTATTTTTATCCCGTCAGATCGCGGAAAGAGAGTCAAGACGGCCCCTGCCAGGATCCGCGCGATTCGCGAATCCGCCAATCCGTGGTATGAAGTCACGTTGATTGAAGGCAAGAATCGCCAGATCCGGCGCATGTTTGAAGAGGTTGGCCATCACGTGGAAAAGATCAAGCGAGTGCGCTACGGTCCGCTCGAATTGGATGTGCATCCGGGAAAATTCCGCAAGCTCACGAACGACGAAGTCTCGAGACTGAAATCTCTAACCAGATAGAACATGCGCATAGGTGACACTTTCCGTTCCGCATAGTTATGAAACATGCTAAGGATTAGATAGCCGAAAGATGAGTGACTTCAGCCGGTTTGTGCCCGAACACGTACGGAATCTGAGCGGGTACACGCCGGGCAAATCGCTGCGCCAGGCGCAACAGGAGAGCCACGTGAACTGCATCAAAATGGCCTCGAACGAGAATCCGTTTGGGCCTTCGCCGAAGGCGGTGAAGGCGATGCAGGCCGCGCTCGCCGAAAGCAATTTCTACCCCGACAATGATGCCATCGAACTGCGGCAGAAGCTGGCGAAGCACCACAAGGTTATGCCGGAACAAATCGTTCCCACTGCCGGTTCCACCGCATTGTTGGGCATTATCGCGCGCACCTTACTGGCGCCAGGGCTCAATGCCGTAACCAGCGAGCGTTCGTTTATCGTCTATCCGATTGCCACGCAGGCAGCGGGAGGGCAGCTGATCCAAGTTCCGATGCGAAATGATGGCTTTGATCTGGACGCTATAGCCGCGGCGATCGATCAGCATACTCGCATCCTTTACATTGCGAATCCTAACAATCCAACCGGCACGCTGATTTTTACGGAAGAGCTCGATCGCTTTTTGGAACGTGTCCCCGAGCATGTGGTCGTCATCCTCGATGAGGCGTACTACGATTTCGCGGAATACTTTGCGATCCGGCGCGGCGTCGATTGCTCGAATGCCCTCGACTATGTGAAACGCGGCCACAAAGTGGTTGTGCTGCGTACATTCTCGAAAGCCCATGGTTTGGCGGGAGTGCGGGTTGGCTACGGAATCGGTCCCGCCGAACTGATGCCCTATTTCGCCCGCATGCGCACGACATTCTCCGTTTCTCATGTCGCGCAGGTCGCCGCGTTGGCCGCTCTCGACGACGAAGCCCACACGCAACAAACACTGAAAAACAACGCCGAGCAGGCCGAGCGCCTCATCGCGGAAATCACCGAACTGGGCTACCCGCCGATTCCAACCTGGGCTAACTTTCTGTATTGCGAATTGGGCGACGATGCCGCCGCTGTCGCCAAGCGACTCCAGGCCGAAGGCGTCATTGTGCGACCGTTAGGGCCGTGGGGCGCGCCAACCGCGATCAGAGTTACCGTCGGCACGGCAGAGCACAATGACATTTTCCTGAGGGCTTTCAAGAAGGTCACGGAGCGAGCGACCGCACGGTAGAGACGTTGCTTGCAATGTCTCCACAGAAAACTTATTTCTGGCAGTTGGGACAATAGTGGGAGCTGCGGCCGGCGATCACCACGCGCTTAATCGGAGTCTTACAAACCAGGCACGGCTCAGCTTCGCGTCCGTATACCCGATGCTGCAGTTGAAAGAATCCTTCCTCGCCGTCGGCGCCCACGTAGTCAGAGACGGAGGAACCGCCTAGCGCGATGGCTTCTTTGAGGACTTCCTGAACGGTAGCGTAAAGCAGAGTCAATTCCTTACGAGTGAGCGAGGCGGCTCTGCGCCGGGGACGGATGCCACTTCGAAACAGCGATTCATCCGCATAAATGTTGCCCACGCCGCGCAGCAGTTTCTGGTTCAGCAACGCGCTTTTGATTGGGGTTTTGCGTTCATGAAAAAGTTGGATGAAGGCATCCAGTTCGACTTCGAGTGGTTCGGAGCCAGCGGCTTCAAATCCATGGGCGACGCTCAGGCGTCCGAAGCGACGCGGGTCCACGAATCTCAGTTCCCTGCCCGAGGCTAACTTCGCAACCGCGTGCGTGTGTTTCTCGATCGCTTGATCGGGGTCGCAAACCAGCATTCGTCCCGTCATGCCGAGATGCACGATCCACTGGGCAGTGTTTGACGGAGGTGCGGATGCTTTTAAAGATTTCTGGCGAGATTTTCGTTTGACGGGCGATGACACCCGCCTTCCATTTTCCAGATCGAATACAATGTGCTTTCCTACGCGGTGCACGGCGCCGATACGCTTGGATTCGAGAGTCGCAACAATCTCGGACGCCGCGGATTTCAGTGGTTCGGGCTTGGATCCGAGCCACACCGATTCTATGACATCGCCAGTGACGCGGCTGGCCAGGCCACGGGCAATGGTTTCAACTTCCGGCAGTTCTGGCATGAAATTAGTTTACAGGCTTCAGGCGTCGGGCGTCGGCTTCAGGAAAACCCGTGGCTGACGCCTGGAGCCCGAAGCCTAATTGCCATCTCGTGCCCACCGGGTTATCATTACAAGTACACCTCTGCTCCGCCTTTATCCTTTGTAATTCAGCGACCCGTTGGTTCACTGCGGGCAACGAGTGTGTGCGACCCTGCATTGCGGCTGAGGGGCGGCCGCGCGATTCATCTTCCA
>DATHPO010000245.1:0-7224 GCA_035483835.1 Terriglobales bacterium | reverse complement strand
GTAGGTCATTTGCGGCAGCTTCATAGAACTGCTGGAGCAACCCGCGGCGGCAGCGTCCTGCACACTCTGTGCCCGAGCGCCAGCACTCGCGAGGAGAAGCAGGAACAGACCAAGGAGGCAGAGCATTTCTAGGTTCGGTTTTGCGAGCCATTGGCCTCTCCGTAAGTGATTGTCACCACGAGCGAGAGTTCCCGGCGAACTGTGAAGTCGCAAACACCCGATTGGCTGTTGCATGGCACTTTGACTAAAGCACTCGCTTTGCCAAACAAAACGCAACAGGCCGACTCGTGCCAACGCGCTCGTGCACAGAGGAGTTATAGGAGCGCTGATTGGAAAAGTTTGTTTGTCATTCGTGACATCGTCTCGTCACACGAGGCGCAATTAAGACAAGTGATGCCCTGACGCCTTCTTGCAACACGTTTACTGCAATTGATCTGCTCCTTTCAAAGGATCTTCTGTGCCCCGATGCCTCAAGAGTTCAGTCAGTTGTGAAAACGTCAGGTATGCCTGTCACTTTGGCACGCCGCTTGCTTTCCTATCTTCCAGCGGGAGCAGAAAACCAGGGTTACGGTTCCTTCTACTCGTGAAATTGGTATCGAAGGACAAGGACAATCTGATGAATCACAAATCAACACTAGCATTCGCACTTATGACGCTGGCCACGCTGATTGTCGTGGCAAGTGTCATGGTCACAGCCGATTCAGCCCAAGCGGCAACCGCACGCCGCAATAAGGTTTTGAAGACGACCATCCACCTTCGAACGACGAGTCAAATTGGCAACACAACCCTGTCGCCGGGGAACTATAGGGTGAAGATCACGCCGGCTTCCAATGGATCGGGCGATCCGACGGTTCAGTTTTCGATCGCGTACAACCCTTACGGTGAAGAAGGCTTCCCGCCTTTTGAGGAAGAAGTTGTTCTCACCGTGCAGGCGTCAATCGTAGATCTGCGCGCTCCGGCGGCAAGCACTGAACTGATCCCCACTTCCGCCGATAGCAACAAGGCAAGCGCTCTGGAGATTCGCGGCAATAGCATCGAATACGTGTTTGGCGATAAGACCGAATCGGCGGCGAATAATCAGTGAACCTGTGTGGTGGCGCATTCTCGAAGTCAAAGTGGATGGTGAGGTTATGGTAGGGCTTGCTCATTGCTCAACGGTTCGCTACGCGATCATTCAAGCGTCAAGCAAGAAGGATCATCCTGAAAGACTGGTGATTGCCTATCCGGATGAGAATTGCCTGCGCGATCTCATTGCCGCACCGAGCATCGTCGGGCTCGGATTCGCGTCGCGCGAGGAAGCGATGACTAAACTCATTGGCAGCATGCCGGACCCGAGAGCTCTAGAACAAAAGCATCTCCCTATTCCTTCGTCCTACAAGGCTCAACAAGACGGTGATGCGGTGAGCGGGTGTGCCTCTGTCAAGAATCACAGAAACACATTCCACATCCTGCAGTGGGCCCTTGCGACCATCACTGTCGTTTTCTACTCGAAAAACCTGTTCAGCGTAATGGTCCGCGCAGCATTGGGTTTTTCTTCCTAATTATGCGATTCGACGAGACAGGTCGGAGCAACTTTGAGTGATCGAGTAGAGGTTGCGAAACGAAATGCTTTTTGATGAACGTCCCACGGAAGGCGAGCAGGTGAATCAGGAAGAAGTCTGGTCCGCGATTCGATACCTTGATCCTGACGAAGCGGATAAGGATAGAAAAGCTAATACTGCCACGATAATCGCAGTCTTGGCTCTCCTGTTTATCGTTTTCGCTGTTTGGATTGTGATTTGGCTGCGAGTACAAGAACTGTGATCCCGCGGCTCCGATGAATTAGCCTGTACTAGAATTGAAGCTTGAGCGCGAAAAGTCGCTCCTATGGGTCAACTTCCAGGCGCGAGCGCTGCCAGCACGGCTTGCGGCCGGATTGGCAGATGACGGACGCGCGCACCCGAGGCAGCGAAGATGGCATTTCCAATCGCAGGCGCAACCGGCGTAGTCGCCGGTTCACCAAGCCCAGTTGGTGCTTCCGTGCTTGGCAGGAACTCCACCTCGACGTCCGGTACGTCTCCCATGCGCAGCAGCGTATATGTGTTCAGGTTTGTATCCTTCGGTTGGCCTTTCACGAACTCTGATCCCTCGTGCAGGGCCATGCTCAATCCCCACAACGCTGCTCCTTCCACTTGAGCCTCCGCGCTGTCGGGATGAATCACGGTACCCGCGTCGATGACCAGACTCAGCTTCTCTACCGTCACGTGACCGTTGGTTCGGTTCACCCGCACGAGGGCGGCGCAAGCAGTCCAAGTTGGCATGCCGCGTTCCTGCCCGAACGTGGTTGCGATGCCGAGCCCGACATCTTTGGGTGTCGGCTTGCCCCATCCCACCTTCTCCGCCAGACGGGCTAGCACGGCCGCTTGCCGGCGCGCACCGCCGACGGAATTCGGCGCCGATCCGGCATTTCGTCCGGCACCGTCGAGCATTCCCAGCCGAAACTTCACTGGGTCGGCGCCGGCCGCGTGCGCCGCTTCGTCCATAAAACTTTCCACAGCCCAATTCGTCCAGCCAGCGCCGACGGATCGCAGCCAGCCGGGCCGGAATGTCTGCTCGGCCAGATCGTTTCGCAGCGCCCGAACCCGCTGCGCTCCTACGCTGTACCAGTGGTCCGCACCCTGGCTGGCGAACGGATCGTACGGCACGCCGTTGGCGCCCTTCGGCATGAAAGATGGAGCCATGACCGCAGTGGGCCACCCAGCTGCCGCATGATGATCCATCGCTGTCACCCGGCCGTTATCACCCCAGGCCATGCGAACCACCTGTGTGGAAGGTGACCGCGGACAATCGAAGCGCATGTCGTCAGCGCGCGTGAAGACCATCTTGACGGGCTTGCCAATCGCCTTGGCGGCCAGCGCGGCCCCCACAGTGTAGTCACCATCCAGTCGACGCCCGAACCCTCCTCCCAGCAAGTAGCTGCGCAACACGATCTTGTCCTGACTGCGCCCCAGCGCTTTGGCCAGCACAGGAAGGATCAGCGTCTGCCACTGATTTCCGGTGTGAATTTCGAAAATGCCGTCCTTCTCGAACGCCAGCGCGTTCACTGGCTCCAGAGCGAAATGCATGACGGTGCTCGTGGTGTAGGTTCGTTCAATCTTCTGCTTCGCCGAAGCCAGCGCAGCATCGACGCCCGGGTCGTCGACCAGCAGCGAACCTGCCTTCGGATCCGCGATCAACTCGGCTGAGCGCTTCTGGATATCGGCCTCGGATATGGTGACAGCGTTGCCCGAACTCCACTTCACGTTCACCAGATCGGCCGCCTTGCTTGCGGCTATGAAGGTCTCCGCGTACACCATCACCCAGCCCGGCACGGTTCCCGACGGGTCGTCCAGCGCGAGGCTCTTCAAGTATCCGGGCACTCGCTTCGCTGCCGAATCGTCAATCGAGACCACTTTGGAATCGTAGCGCGTCGGCGGAACTTTCGGACGCGCGTACACCATCCCCTCCACCACGGCGTCCAGGCCATAGCGGCCTTTGCCATCGACTTTCGACGGAATATCTTCCGCCAGCGTATTCCGCCCGATCAGACGGCGCTTGTCCGCCGCTTTGATGGGCATCTTTTCCAGCTCCTCGGACGTGAAGGTTCGCCGGAGATTGCCGCGTGCCACAATATCGCCATACGGAATAGATCTTCCTCCGGTGTGCACCGCGTGGTCACGCGCCGTGCACGTTTGCTCAGGAACGCCAAGCAGCTTCGCGCCTTCTTCGATCAGAGCAATGCGGCCGGCCGCGCCCGCTCGGCTGAGCAGGGGGAAACTCTGCCACACGGACCAACTGCCCCCTGTAACCATGATGCCCCACTTGGGATCGGAGTCGACGGTGACGATCTTCACCTTGCGCCAGTCAGCCTCCAACTCGTCTGCCACGATGCGGGCGAGCGAGGTGCCGACGTGCTGGCCCATCTCCGCGCGAATGATGTTGACCGTTACCGTGCCGCTGGGATCGATTCCATACCAGATGGTGGGTTCGAAGAGGTCGCCCGCGCTGCGAGCAGAGTTGGTGCTTAACGCCTCCAGCATCACGTCCGCCGCGCCGAGGGTTGACTTGGCGTATCCCAACATCACGCCCGCTCCCAACATCGTGATCAGGAAGCTGCGGCGCGACGGATCGCTGCTCGACCGAAGGCCGTGAGATGACAGACTAATCATGGCTCGTGTCTCCTCGCATTCGCGCCGCCGCGAGCTTAATGGCCTTGCGTATGCGAATGTACGTCATGCAGCGGCAGACGCTGCCGGCCATTACTGCATTGATGTCCTGGTCCGTAGGATTCGGGAAATCCTTGAGCAGCGTCGCCGCTTGCATGATCTGCCCTGGTTGGCAGTAGCCGCATTGTGGAACCTGCAGTTCGAGCCACGCAGTTTGTAATGGATGGTTACCGGCCGGGTCGAGCCCCTCGATGGTTGTAATTTTGCCGCCGGCAACTGCTGCGACGGGCGTGATGCAGGAACGCGTGGCGCGCCCTTCCACGTGCACGGTACACGCGCCACAAAATCCAATTCCGCAACCGAATTTGGTTCCCGTGAGCCCCAGTTCGTCGCGGATCACCCAGAGCAACGCCGCGTCATCGGGACTCTGTACTGAGACCGTCTTGCCGTTGAGATCGAATGTCGTCATGATCGACTGACTCCTCTTTCTGCTTTTGGTCAACGCGATGCCGCCGACTCTCGGCGGATGGCGGCCACCTTTTTCTCCAGGTCGCTCCAGGGTGGGTATTTCGTGCGCGTGCGACGCAGATAAGCTGCGAGCCCGGCGATCTCGCCGTCGGTGAGTGACGACCCGTATTCAGGCATTACCAGTCCCGGCGCACCTTGTGTGTTGTCGATAGTTGCTGTGTTGGTGACGCCGTTCAGCACTACCTGAATGAAATTGGTCGGTTCGGCCAGCATCAGCGAACTGTTGAGCGCCAGTTCCGGACGCGACGCGAGTGGAATTGGTCCCGCATTGTAGTGGCAAGACATGCAGGCAGAGGCGTATCGGTCAGCGTTGGGGTCATTCTCTGCCTGGTCACTGCTGACATACGAACTCGCGACGGCCTCACGTGTGGTCGCGTCGACGTCGTTTGCACGGGCGCTTGCACGGTCCATCCCGCTGAAGTAGAGAGCGATCGCGCGGATATCGGAGTCCGGCACGACCGGAAGGGCCAGGGCCCCGCGAATGACTGGAGTCATGGTGGCGCCGGTCGCCCCGTGCAGTGAGGTGACGCCGGTGCGCAGGTAGGTGAACAACTCTTCTTGCGTCCACGGAACGGGTGAGGGGTTGGCCTCGGTGAGCGCCGGCGCGATCCAGCCCTCGATCACCGCGCCAGTATAGGCGCGTTCCACCTCCTCGGCGCCTAGGGGATTGCGCGGAGTATGACAGCCTGTACAATCCGCGAGCCCCTCGGCCAGATAGGCTCCCCGATTCCACTCGGCGCTCTTGGACGGATCGGCTTGGTACCGCGTGCTCCTGAAAAACAGAATCTTCCATCCCTCCTGAAAAGCCCTTATGTTGAGCGGGAACGGAAGCGTATTGGCTGGCACGGTGCTGTTGACTGCTGGCCGTGTCATCAAATAGGCGTACAAGCCCTTGACGTCATCATCCGATAGTTTGGTAAAGGCGTAGTAGGGGAACGCGGGCAAAAGATGGGACCCATCGCGAGCCACGCCCTCTCGCATGGCGCGGGTGAAAGCTTCCAGCGACCAAACTCCTATGCCGGTTTTCGGGTCAGGAGTGATATTGGTGCCAAAAATGGCCCCGAACGGCGTGTTTAGTCGATATCCGCCAGCAAACAGTTGTCCTCCCGGCTGGGTATGGCACGACGCGCAATGTCCAGCCGCTGAGAGAGCTTCGCCTTTGGCAACCAACTCGGCAGAAAAACTTGATGGGCTCGGCGGCTCGATCGGAGCTATCGAAGGCCGCCACGCCAGGAGCAACAAACCAGCCAACATGAAACAAGCTGTAACGAGTATCGCGATCGAGACGCGGCGAATCATCGTTGTCTTTCTCCCGTCGGCCCCGGAGTTTCTTGGACTCTTCATTTTAGCTACTCACTCTTTCAGGTCCGAAGTTCTTACCAATTCTGAGCGTGAGCTTTCTTTCCGACGTCGAACGTTCCGACGTCATTCTGTCTATCTTCTTTTTAAACAGGAACTCGTCGCGGGCGGGGGCTGCACGGGGTCGGATTGCCGTCCCCGTGCAACCTGGGTGAATGGGCAGATCAGCCCAATGATCAGCGTGCAGATGCTGACTCTGTTCCTCATGTTCATTTATGTCCGGTATAGAGTCTTCACACTTTCGTGAAACTTCAGGGCCACAGGAGGCGCGGCATACTTGTCGGTCACAACCTCGATGTAAGCACCTCGGCCACCCTTAGACGCGGTCTTGAGGGCCTGATCGAATTCCCCGCATGTGGTTACACGCGCGGTAAACCAGTCGTCGCATCCAAGCGCCTTCGGCAAGTCGGCGTAGTGCCACTGAGCAACATCGTTGTACTCGATGTTGGGATCCTTGCAGAGCAACCGTTCAATCAGGTAGCCCGAATTGTTCAGGACGAAGACGACGGGCTTCAGCCCGCGCCGGCCGAACTGACTGATCTCCTGAGCTGTCAGTTGATGGGAGCCCTCACCTGTAATCAGCACAACGCGACGGTCGGGCGCCGCGACTGCTGCTCCAAAGGCCGCCGGGGTCGCATATCCGATAGCGCCCCACAACGTCTGGTTGTAAAACTTCGCGCCCCTCGGCAGGAGTGCAAACGCCATTCCAAACCCAGAAGTCCCAGTCTCAGTAATGACGATATCGTTCGGTTTAATAAAATCCGCCCAGCGAGGATAAAGCGCGTCTGCGGTAATCGGGTCGCTGCCAGCGCCCTTTACTGGTCCGAGCGAACCTGGTTGAAGCGGTGGTTTCTGATTTCGTTTCTCAACACGCCGCGCGAGCTCAGCGAGGACATCTTTCATCTCGACGTTGGGATAAACCTTTGTACCCACCTGAGTACGATGGTGACGGATATCGATAGCCTTTTCCGGGTCAAGATGCGCCGTGAAGGCGCCCGTGCTGAAGTCCGTCAGAATGGCTCCGATCAGAACGACGGCGTCGCATGATTCAACGTACTCACGAACCGCCTCGTCCATGAGCTTTCCTTCGTACATGCCAATGTAGGCTGGCTGTTGCTCTTCGAGTGTGGATTTGTCCATAAGCATAGTGGCG
>DATHPO010000244.1:0-5966 GCA_035483835.1 Terriglobales bacterium | reverse complement strand
CCGTTGAAGGGCGGCACTCAATATTGGATCGTCGCCCGCACCGGCCCGCAATCAAAAGAAGCGCAGTACCAATGGAACTTTGTTTGGAACGACGCCCAAGGCAAGGTCGCGTTCCTGAATGGCAATACGAAAGATAAGTGGTTGCCTTACAACGATAACCTGGCTGCATTCGCGGTCTACGGGACCGTTCCGTAGCTTGCGCAGGATTTTTCTTTCTGACCGCCTCGCTTCGGGCTTGTGAGAAGCGAGGCGGTTATTTTTTTCTCGAACGGTTAACCCTCGGACGGTGCGCGCGATGAAAACATCGAGTTCAGGTCCGAAAATTCCGACCAAATACTCGCGCAAATCAGGTGAAGGTTACCGACGTACATGCCCTTATTTCATTTTGACGTGACGGTCGCGGTCGGCGAGGATAGCGAGTGTTCGCATGTGTCCTGAATAGTCCACAATTTTGGGAGGAAATCTATGAAGAAAGCAATTGGAGTTGCGGCTCTTTCTGCCTGTCTGTCGTTTGCTGCTGGAATCGCGGTTGCCGATAAGGTTCACGATTGGCACGATTTGGAAGAAGTCCATAACCACGTACAAGAATCGATCCACGAGATGGAAAATGCCCGCGCAGCCAATCACTACGACATGGCCGGACATGGCGCCAGGGCGGAAGAGGATCTGCGGAAGGCAGAGCATGAACTGCACGATGCGATCGAGGCGGCCAGGGGGGGCCGGTAAGAGCCTCACGCCGTTAGCCATCAGCTATCAGTCATCAGCCGTCAGGAGGACCTCCACTGACGGCTGACTGTCTTTCTGACGGCAGGGGAGAACCGACGGCGAGGCCCAGCGGTCGGCAGCCCCAACAGATTATTTAGATTATTGGCCCTGACATCGCCATCCTGTAGCTTCGCCAGTTCAGTCCACCAGCCCTTCCACCTAGCGTCACATGGAAAATATTAGTGGCTTATAAATGCCGATATCAGGAACTGCCTGTATGGCGATGGACAGACTTGTCGGCTGTAATACGCTCCATGAGTTCACGACGAAACGTACCAGATGCTCAGCAGGTCTTCGCGGCGGCTATCACCGTCTTACAAGGGGATCAGTCTTCGAAACGTACACGAGCCAAAACTCTCCTGGAACGCAGGATGCCGTTGCGGGCTCGGAGCGAGACGGCGGAATGCCGGGAAAGGCGAGTGCTGGAAGATGCAGCGGCGGCATTGTCGAAGTTGTGGAAGCAATCCTCGTAGCTGATTTTCTAAGATCCCAGCTTCCTTCAGATGCCTCTCCCCGAGTTTAGTCGGCCGGGGCGTTGTCCCTAAAGTTCTTGATACAGGACTTGACGAGCGGAGGTAAAATGGCTGACCTCCTCCTGCCGGAGTTCTGTCGTCATGAATCAGACAATCTGCAAGCCGCTCGGTCTTCGCTGCGCGAATCTAGTAAAACGATTGAATATGAGCATCGGGCTGCTGATGCTCGGTATGCCTGTTTTTGCCCAGCAGGTTACGGTCGACATTACGCCGGGGCACTCAACCAATTCTTTCAGCCCGCTGCATGCACTTGGGGCTGGCATTGATCGCGACCCGCTGAACTCGGTTCACATTCTTTATGATCCGGAGCACGTTGCGACCATGCACACGGCCGGGTGGGGGCCGATCAGCTACCGGCTAAATACTGAACTGAGCATTCAGGCCTGGCACTGGAATCCGACGGGCAGATGGAGCGATCCTGCGGGGCGCGGATATTTTGTCGGCGATGCCAACAGTTCTGGCCACGTCAGGCGCTCGTTTGGATATAACCTTCCGCACCGCGGGACCACGAGCAACTACGGAACCAGTGGTGGTTATTCCATGCTGGATGATGGCAACACGGCGACTTACTGGAAGACCGATCCTTATCTCGACGAGACCTATACGCGCGAGAGCAATACGCTCCACCCCGGGTGGTTCATCGTGGACTTGGGGAGCAAGGTGGGTGTGAATGCGATTCAGATTGCCTGGGGCGATCCCTACGCCACCAGATACCAGGTGCAGTACTGGACGGGCGATGACGCAATCGGCGATCAGGGGCACGGGGACTGGAAGAATTTTCCTGAGGGAACGGTCACCAACGGAAAGGGTGGGCTAGCCAAGGTAAAGTTCGCACAGAGGCTTTTCAAAGTTGAATTTGTGCGGGTGCTGATGACGGCGTCCTCGAACACTTGTGACTCTCATGGATCTTCCGATCGGCGCAACTGCGTGGGCTTCGCAGTTCGAGAGGTGTACCTGGGGTTCGACTCGGATGGGAAGTTCACTGATGTGATGCATCACAGCCCCAGCCCCAATCAGACGCTGACTTACGGATCGTCCGTGGATTCCTGGCACGATCCCAAAGGCATCGCCACCGACGATGGAGAACAACCGGGCTTCGATCTCGTCTACAAGAGCGGCCTGACGCAGGGCCTGCAGATGACGGTCCCAGTGGCGATGATGTACGACAATCCCGATAACGCGGCGAATGAGATCGCTTATATCGAGAGCCGCGGTTACGCGATCAATTATGTGGAAATGGGCGAAGAACCTGACGGGCAGTTTGGGACGCCGGAGGACGATGCAGCGTTGTATGTGCAGTGGGCGGACGCGATCCACAAAGTTGATCCGAAGATCAAGCTGGCGGGACCTGTGTTTGAAGGCGTGAACAGCGATATTCAGGTTTGGCGGGACGCGCGCGGCAACGTGTCATGGTTCAATCGCTTCCTGAATTATTTGAAGAGCCACGGTCATCTTGGCGACTTGAATGTGATGACGTTCGAGCATTATCCGTTTGACCCTTGCAATCTGAGTTGGAACGATCTGTATGACGAACCCGCGCTGGTGCGGGGCATCGTGAAAGTTTGGCGGGACGATGGATTGCCGAAGGATGTTCCAATGCAAATTACGGAATCGAACCTTGCTTACGACACCGCCGTGCAGTACATGCAGCCCTTCGGCGCGTTATGGCTGGCGGATTATGCGGGGTCGTTTCTGACGGTGGGCGGGAATGCGCTTTTTTATTACCAGTGGGAGCCGTTGCCCATGTATCGCGGCTGCGGAGGGTGGGGCACGTTTGGCATGTTCAACGTGGATGCGAACTACAACGTCACGCAGGATACGGCGCAGTTCTTTTCGGCGCAGATGTTGACTCAGGAGTGGGTTGATCCCGTGGACGAGTCGCACTTCGTGTATCCCGCGTCGACTGACATTAAGGACAGTCATGGTCATGTGCTGGTAACGGCGTATTCGGTGCGGCGTCCGGACAAGCAGTGGTCGTTGCTGCTGGTAAATAAGGACCAAGCGAATCCGCATTCCGTGGTAGTTGAGTTTCATGACTCCACGAAGCACAGCGATCACTATTTCCAGGGGACTGTGAGGCAAGTAAGCTTTGGCGAAGACAATTATGTTTGGCATGCGAAGGGGCAGAACGGGTATGCCCGTCCGGATGGCCCGGCAGTAATCTCTGATCAGGGTGGGGGCAAGGGCGTGGAGTATACGCTGCCGAAGGCGTCGGTCACCGTTCTAAGAGGGGCCGTGCAGTAGTGAAAGTTGGCGTTCCGGCGTTTGTCTTTTGGCTCTGAGCGGCGTATATTGGTGCTTGGAAACTGTTGTGTAGTACCAGATTTTGGCGGAGCACACCAGTGGGCGCAAGCCCACTTTTTAGTTTACGCTCCTTTCGAAACTTCCCAACAGCCCGACAACTTATTGGTTTCATGGGATTTGAGATCGATCAGGTGCGCGAGATTGTGGAGCGGGTGGCCACTGGCAGCGGGCTAGAGGTGGTTGAAGTGGAATTGCGTGGGTCGGGTAAGGCGCGGATGCTCCGCATTGTGATTGACAAGGTTCTCGCACCCCGCGCAGGTGGTGGCGATCAACCGATTGGAGTAACGCACGAGGATTGCGCGAATCTGAGCCGGGAGGTTGGGACCATCCTCGATGTGGAGGACGTGATTCCTGGCAATTCGTATTTGCTGGAAGTTTCCTCTCCTGGGTTGGATCGCAAGCTGTTGCGAGCGGCCGACTACGAGCGTTTCACTGGCAGCAAGGTGAAGCTGAAGACGCGAACTCCGGTGAACGGGAACCAGCACTTCGAGGGGCGGTTGCAGAGTTTTCACGACGGCCGTTTGACTCTGGAAGTGGGCGGGTCGCGGAAGAAAGCGCGTTCCGGCGATTCTGGGCCGCAGACGTTGGAAATTGAATTGGCCAACGTCGAAAAAGCGAATTTGGTTCCAGAGATTTAAGTGTAGCCGGCAAGATGCCGACGCTACCGAAGGTTTGATTTATGGCAAGCGAGCTTTATAACACGATCGACGCGCTCAGCAGGGAAAAGGGCATTGATCCGCAGATTGTGGTCACTGCGGTGGAAGATGCCATTGTTGTCGCCACGCGCAAGTATTACAAGACGCAAGAGAATTTGCGCGCACAGCTCGACAAGGATACGGGTAAGATTCGTGCATTTGCGGTTAAGACGGTGGTCGAAGCTCCCGAGCAGGTGGAAGATCCTCTTTTGCAGGTCACGCTTGACGACGCCCGAAAAGTTGATCCCAACGTGGAAATCGGCGGAGAACTGCAGATTCCAAAAGTGACGGAAGGGATTCTGGGGCGCATCGCGGCGCAACTGGCGAAGCAGGTGATTTTCCAGAAGGTGCGCGAAGCCGAGCGGGACACGGTTTACAACGAGTACATCGGCCGGGTCGGCGAGATTGTCAATGCGACGGTGAAGCGGATCGAGGGTCCGGATGTGATTTTCGATCTGGGCAAAGCAGAATCGCGGATGCCGCGCAAGGAGCAATCGCGCCTGGAGTCTTTTGCCATCGGGGAGCGGGTGCGAGTGGTGATTGCGCGCGTCGAGAGAGCTTCGAAAGGCCCGGCTGTCGTTGTCTCGCGTGCCGCACCGGAACTGGTGCAGCATCTGTTCCAGACGGAAGTGCCGGAAATTTACGACGGAACGGTGGTCATCCGGGCGATTGCTCGCGAAGCTGGCGAGCGCACTAAGATCGCAGTCATGTCGAAAGACAAGGATGTGGACGCGGTCGGCGCCTGCGTTGGCATGAAGGGCATGCGGGTGCAGTCGATCATTCGCGAACTGCGAGGCGAGAAGATCGACATTATCGAGTACCACGAAGACGCGGTGACTTTCGCCGAGAAGGCGTTGCAGCCTGCGAAGGTGAGCCGCGTGAGTGTGCTCGAGGGCACCGAGAAACATCTTGAAGTTGTGGTCGACGACAGCCAGCTTTCCCTTGCTATTGGCAAGAAGGGACAGAATGTTCGATTGGCAGCGAAGCTGCTGGGTTGGAAAATTGACATCAAGAGCGAGGAAGAAAAGCGCCAGGAAGTCGAACAGCAGATGTCGCAGTTGGTTGCGCCAGCGTCGACTCCGTTGGCAGAAGTGCCAGGACTGGGCGAAGGCTTAATCGAAAAGTTGAGTGCGGCTGGCGTGACCACTGTAGAAGCTTTGGCTGACATGACCCCGGAGCAGCTTGAGGCCATCGAGGGCATTGGTCCGAAGACGGTGGAAAAAATCAGCCTGGCAGTCAATAATTACTTTTCTAGCCTTGAAGGTGGGGAGGTGGCAGCGCCTGAAGGCGAGGCGGCGGCGGAAGTCCCTGAGGGTCAGGAAGCTTCGCCGGAAGGAACCCAAGAGGCAGCGCCGGAAGATGTGGCTGGGGTGGACCTGGCAAGTGATGAAACGGCTGAAATTGAGGTCGCGACCGAAGCGGCAGAAACAGAAACCGTAGAACCAGAGGAAGAACCGGCTTCTTCCGAAGGCAACGACAAAGAGTAATGAGAACACAACGAACACTCCGTGAACGCGGAAGCAAGCAACCGAAAACCGACACCGTGAGGTTGATATGAAGACTTAGCGGGACAGTCCGGAGGAAAGAAAGGGCGGATGAGCAAGATTCGAATTAACGATCTGGCCAGGGAGCTGGAAGTCAAAAGCAAAGCGATTCTCGACGCACTTCC
>DATHPO010000243.1:0-34493 GCA_035483835.1 Terriglobales bacterium | reverse complement strand
GCCGTAGTAATTCAGATCGTTAGTGCCGTACGCGTAAGGCGAATAGCTGCTGTAGGAGTTGCTGGCGTACTGCTGGTGGTATTGATTTTGCTCCTTATCCCATTGGTCAAAGGGATCCGGTTCGACACTCTTGGCCAGTTCATAGTGATCGTCATCGGTGAGGTCGAACTGTGCAGTGTGGTTCTTGCTCACTGCCACGGTGCCTGCATCGCCCTGGACCTGCACTTCGCCGTTAAAGACGGCTAAGGTCGCGTCCGCGTCCCCCATTTCGAGACGCAGATGAGCCGAATGGGCGAGCGCCAGTTTTTCGTGGGCAAAGGTCAGCGTGAACTCGTCGTCTTTTGAGCCGGCGAAGTTGACATAGGCACTGCCTTCTTGTAGATGCACGGTCGAGACTTTCGCCCCGGAGTCGCGGAGCGAGAGCTGAGGAAACGTAATCACGGTCTCCGGAGTAACCCGCAACGTACTTCCATCTTCAAATTCCACTTCCGCCCGGCCATCTTTGCCGGTCTGCAATTTGACGCCCTGTGTGATGGGTAAATTCAGAAAGGCCTTCTCCAGGCCCTGTCCAGCGTTGCGGTCGACCTGCACGTCGCCCTGAACCTCGCTCAATCGCACTACGCGAACTTGCGAATCTGCAAATGCGGGAACGGTGAAAAGAAGAGAAGTGGCTGCCGCCGTGGCTATCAGCAGCTTGATATTTAGCTTAGACATGGAACACCCCCGGAACGGCCCCTCTGCAATATTAGAACACGGTTCGCGCTATTGTGTTGCCTGAAAGTCACTTATATTCGGTCATCGTCGGTTACTTACTTTTGGCCGCGGGGGCCAGCATCAGGCGCTGGGCTCGGGCCCGCACCACCTTGATCACGGCGGGATCGTCCGCGATCTTCTGCAGGATGGGAGCCAACGCTGAGATTTCCACCAGGCCGCCGCTATTCGACATTTCCTCCATCTTTTTCATCTCCTCGTCCAAGGCAAGTTTCTGGTAGCGAAGATAGTAGTCAAGCCGGTGGCCAAACTCCAACGTGGTGGATAGAGATTGGAAGAAAGCTGTCAGATCCTCAACCGCGGGGATGGGCGAATAGTTGTAGGTCGCCCGCGTGCTCTTCTGCGCATCCTTGTATGCGAGAGTTTTCACCCCGGTGGATGCCAGATTCTTTTTCTTCGAGTCAACCTCCCCTTCAAAATAATTTGCGCGTTTAGCGAGGTCGAACACACGCGTGCGCGAGGCTTGGGAGACAGTGAAATCCGAGTGGAAAGGCTCACTGGCCGCGGAGTCGGTGAGCTTGCTGTCGGAGTCGTAAACAGCGGTACCATCGTCGGACACCGAGATGGCGTAGTGATCCGGTTCAGAGCCTGGAAAATCACAGGTGAAGGTAACCGTGGGGATAACCGTTTGCTGAGCCTGTGCAGGAGCCAAAAAGCACACGATCAAGCATGCAAGAACGGAAATACGGAACCCATACTTGAGCGTCTGCGTGCGGACACACCCTGTTCGGAGCTTACCGAAGAACATGTACAAAGAATTATGCCAAAATGTGCTGGTGGCGGGTAATCCTCTCATGCCTGCTGGCGTTCCAACGTGGCCGCGGTATGCAAATGGCAGATTGCAATTGCGAGTGCATCGGCGGCGTCTGGCGGCTCAGGAATCTCGGCCAGATTCAGCAGCCGTGTGACCATGTGCTGCACCTGCTGCTTCTCCGCTCGACCATAACCGACCACCGCGGATTTAATCGAGAGCGGTGAGTACTCGGCGACTTCCAGCCCGGCTGACGATGCGGCCAGCATCGCAACCCCGCGCACCTGTCCCAGCTTGAGCGCCGACTTCACATTCAAGGCATAAAACACATCTTCGATGGCAACCCGATCTGGCCGGTGTTCAACAATGATCGCGCCCAGGCGGTCGAAGATGGTCGACAAGCGCGCTGGCATCGACTCGCGAGCAGAGAGCTTCACCGCGCCACAAGCAAGGCAAATCAACTTGCCGTCGTGGCAGAGCTCGACGACACCGTAGCCGGTGTACTCCGTCCCACAATCAATGCCGAGAACCCGCATCCACCAGAGTCTAGCATCCGGCGCGCGCCATTCTGTTTACTCCTGATGCTTTTACTCTTGATTGAACAGATCGGAGCGGTCGAGCTGCTCGCCCTTAAAAAAGACAAGCGAAATGCGTTCGACCGCACCGATATCATCGAGCGGATTCCCATCCACCAGCAGCAGATCGGCATCGTTCCCGGCGCGAATTGAACCAATGCGATTTTCCACCCGTAAGAGGCGAGCCGAGTTGTAAGTCGCGGCTTCGAGCGCAACCGCGGGAGCAATCCCGGCACGTACCCACAGCGCAAGCTCATGTTGCACCGTCGGGCCGTGAAGGATCAAAAAATTGCCGGCGTCGCTGCCGGTCACGAGGGTGACGCCGTCTTTATAAGGTCGCAGCAGATTTTGCGTCCCCACTTCCAGGTTGATGGGAAATTGCGCAATGTGCTGGCGCATCGGATCGAGGTCTTTCGACGCCATCGCTTTCTCGGTGCCTTCGATCAGGTCCGTGGGCCCGACTTGCTGCACCAGCGAGCGTTTTAATAGAGCTGTGTCGCCAGCGGCAAAGTCTCGGAACGCCTCCGCCACGCTGAGGGTCGGATCGTAGGAAATCTTCTTGCCGACCATCTGCTGGAACAGCGCATCCGGAATGGCCTCGCGGAACGAGCCGTGTTCGATGGAGTCTGCGGCGGCGGAAACCGCGTCCGTCACATCGCGAACGTCCCCGGTATGCACGGCGAGCGGTAATCCCTGAGCATGGGATTCCTGGGCAACGGCTTGAAAGATCGAACTGTCGAGACGATTGAAGACGCTGGCGCCGCCACCGGCCTCAAGTATGGCCTTGATGCAATCAACATTGGAGCGCTTGAGCTCATCAACTTGACGTCGAGCTTCATCGGCGGAAGCTGGTTTCCGCGTAAATTGCGCTTCCGCCTGCTCCCGAATATTAGGCGGCATGTCTTTGAAGTATTCGGTGCCATGCCCTCCTTTAGCGGTAAACAGTGGCCCACAGGTGAAAAGCTCAGCCCCCAGCTTTTCACCGCTGTTCACGCTCGACCGTACTTTGAGCACAATATCCAAAGGGTCACCCACACTTCGGACCGCGGTCACGCCGCTGTAGAGATAAGCCGCCAGATTGCGCAGCATGTGGGATTCCGGGTTGTACTGGCCCATGTCCGCGTAGATGCCACCCGGTGCGACCAGATGAACGTGCACATCGATCAGCCCCGGCAGCGCGGTTTTGCCCGCCGCCTCGATCGGCGTGGCTTTCACCATCCTCGGGTCCGGACCTTCCCCTTCATAAACCTCGGCGATCTTGCCGCCGCGAATCAGGATCGCACCCGCATCGATCACCTTTCCATCGCCAACGAAGATGCGGGCGCCTCGAATCAGGTAAGTTTCACCGCGTGCCAGTTGGCGGTTCAGCATCTTGGTCTTAGCAACATTCTGCTTTGTGTGTGCCTGCCATATGCCGAGCACGATGAACGGCAACATTACTGCGCCCACCCAGAGCTTGGCGGAACTGCGAATCTTTTCTTCTTTCTCCCAGCGGAAAAGCTTGTACGAAATAAACAGTCCCACAAAAACGGTGATCAGCAGAGCCAACGCCGGAAGCGCATTCGCCGCCAGGCTCTCCTGGCGCAGCATCATTCCTTCGAGTCCTGAAACCAGGTAGGTGGCTGGCAAGAATTGCGTCACGATGAGCAGCCAGGAAGGAAACATGGACGTCGGAAAGGTGGCGCCGCTTAGGAACAGCATCGGCAGGTAAACCAATTGCACCAGGATCTGGCTTTCCTGCATGGAATTCGCTACTGCCGCGAGAATCATGCCGATGGCGCGGAAGGCCAGAATGCCAAGTGTCGCAAACAAGAGAATCGACCCCAGCCTGTCCGGCCACGGCATACCATACCCAAAGTGCGCCACGCAAAACATAAACAGCACCAGGGGCATAAAAAGGATCCAACCGACGACAGTCGCCGCGATCAGAATCGGCGCCGGCGTAATCGGAGTGACCTTGTAGCGGCGCAGCACATTCGATTCGCGCTCCTGCACCGCGCGCATACCGGCACCGAACAACCCGTTCCCCAGCACACCGATGATGATCACCATGGTGACGATCTGAGTCATGGCATTGCCGCGATCGCCATGCAGAGCCTGGGCGAAGACCACGAAAAAAATCAGGGGGAACATGTAATTGAAGAACAGCACGGACTTCTGCCGCAGCGCGAGCTTGAGGTCCAGTTGGATGAGTGCGATGTAGCTTTTCATGTTCCGAGGTACCATTAGTCGCGCAGCCGCTTTCCCGTCAACTCAATGAACACATCCTCCAACGTGGGCTTTTTGAGATGAACGTCCACCAACTCAAGGCCGCTCTGGTCAATCCATTTAATCAACTCCACGAGCGTGGTCGCGGGACGCTGGGAAATCACGGTGAGAGTATGACCAGTCGAATCCACGCTGCTCTCGATCGCCTCGCCCCACACCGGACGCAACGCCGGAATAACTTTGTCGCACGTCACCACGATGGTCGACGCGGCGCGGCTCTGCTGCTGCAGCTTGCGGGGCGTGTCCATGGCGATGATGCGGCCCTGATCGATAATGGCAACGCGGTCACAAAGGCGCTCCGCCTCCTCGATGTAATGGGTGGTCAGCAGGATGGTGCGATTCTCGCCTCGCAGTTGCTCGAGCAACCCATGAATCTCGGCGCGAACCTGCGGATCGAGACCGGTGGTAGGTTCGTCGAGAAACAGCAACGCCGGGTCGTTGACAAGTGCCAGTGCCAGAGCCAGGCGCTGCTTTTGGCCGCCCGAAAGCGTGCTGTAGAAGGCATCGCGTTTGTCTTCCAGTTGTAGCCGGCGCAGTATTTCGTTGGCGTCCACGTTGCGGCTGTAGAAAGAGGAGAAGACGTGCAGTGCCTCGCGGACGCGAATCTTATCCGGCAGATTCGTGGCTTGCAGGCAGACGCCGATGCGATCCTTGAGCTGCACTTTCTGCTTCTCCGGATCGAAACCCAGGACGGAAACCTGTCCCCCACTGCGCGGACGCAGGCCTTCGAGAATTTCGACAGTGGTCGTTTTGCCCGCGCCGTTCGGACCAAGCAGACCGAAAACTTCTCCAGAGTCGATTTGAAAATCGATGCCTCGTACAGCCTCGACTGGCCCGTAGGACTTGCGCAACCCCTGCACGGAAATCGCCGTTTCGCTCATAGAGGAAATGTACGGGCTGTTCGAGAACGGTTCATACCTTTCAAAGCTAGCAGCATTTCGGGCGGCGCGCCTTCGCGGCCCCATGCTCGCGAAGGAACGCGGCATAGGCATCAGGGCAAGAACTTATCGAGTGCCGTGCAAGAAAGCGCGCGTAAGCCGACTCATCGAAAATTTCCCGCAGAGCGCTGAGGAACAATCTTATCGAGCCAGCGAACCATGTAGAGGACGCCCTCGTCCGTCTCGACCAACGCTCGGCCGTCGGTCTTGCGTTCGAACCCGGCTTTACTGTAGAGCTACTCATACTCGTTCCTCCGCCGCAAAACGCGTCGGCACAAACGGCGCTTCCCGCACTCTCGCTTGCATTCGGCCGGAGACCACGCTCACCCACACTGAAATCGACTCCAGCAAAATGAGCGCAACCATGCAGACCAGGACGCCCGCCACGGCAGCGTCGAGCCGGTCGTTCAAGATCAAACGCGAAATTTCAGGACTTGGAGTTGCGGACGACGCAAGTTGCCGCGCATGCGCCAGAAATCCGATCCTTGGATTCGGATCGAAAATCTTGTGCCAGGACGCCGTGAAAGTCACCGCAACCAGCCATAGGAGCGGAACCAGAGTCACCGGCGAATAGCGAGCCTTGCCCATCTTGACGATGATGGTCGTGGCCACGCATAGCGCCACCGTCGCCAGGAGTTGATTGCATATCCCGAAAAGCGGCCACAGCGAATTGATTCCACCCAGCGGATCCTTTACTCCTTGCCACAAGAACGATCCCCATGCAGCCACGATCAGCGCGCTGGTAGCCAGAATCGAGGGATACCAACTCGTACGACCGAGTGGCTTCCAAATATGGCCGAGTGCATCCTGCACCATGAAGCGCCCCACCCGTGTGCCAGCATCGAGAACGGTAAGAATAAACAGCGCCTCAAACATAATGGCGAAGTGATACCAGATCGCCATCACAGCCTGTCCACCCAGACTGCTGGAAAAAATGTGGGCCATCCCGACGGCAAATGCGGGAGCGCCGCCGGTACGATTGAACAAAGTCTGCTCGCCAACGGCCTGCGCCAGCGCGTGCATGCCAGCGGCTGTAACCGGGAATCCCCAGCCGCTGATGGTCGCAACCGCAGTTTCTGGCAACTGGCCCACGACTCCCGCAGGACTGTTGATCGCAAAGTAAATTCCCGGCTGAAGCACACAGCAGGCAATCGTTGCCATAATTGCGACCATCGACTCGGCCATCATCGCACCGTAGCCAACCATGCGGGTTTCTGGTTCCCGGCGAATGAGCTTCGGAGTCGTACCGCTCGAGATCAAAGAATGGAAGCCGCTGATGGCGCCACACGCGATGGTGATGAAGGCGAAAGGAAAAATCTTGCCGGCAAAGATCGGCCCTGATCCGTCGACAAACCGCGTCAACGGCGGCATGTGAAGCGTAGGACGCAGCACAATGATTCCTAGAGCCAGCAGGCCGATCGTCCCCAGTTTGACGAAGGTGCTCAAGTAATCGCGCGGGGCAAGCAACAACCACACCGGCAACGCCGAAGCGGCGAATCCATAAATGATGATGACGATCGCGAGCGCGGGAGCGGTCAAAGTGAACCAAGGCGCGACCGTCGGAGTCTGCGAAACCCATTGTCCGCCCCAGATCGCAAGCATCACCAGAACGAATCCAAGAAATGAAACTTCCAATACTTTGCCGGGTCGCAAGTGACGCAAGTAAAAACCCATCAACAGCGCGATTGGAATGGTCATCGCAATGGTGAATACGCCCCACGGACTCGACTTCAGCGCGTTCACCACGATCAACGCCCCCGCACCGAGCAGAATCACGATAATACTGATCACCGCTACGTAGGCCACGAAGCCGCCAACTACGCCGATTTCCTCGCGGGCCATTTCAGTGAGCGACCTCCCATCCCGGCGCACGGAGAAGAGCAGGATGACGAAGTCCTGCACGCAACCGCCAAAGACGGCGCCGGCCAATATCCAAAGCGTCCCCGGAAGATACCCGAACTGCGCGGCGAGAACGGGCCCTACCAGCGGGCCGGGCCCGGCAATGGCCGCAAAGTGATGTCCAAAGACCACCCATTTATTGGTGGGAACGAAATCGCGGCCATCCTCCAACCGCTCGGCGGGAGTGGCCCGCTGGGCATCGAGGGCAAGCACTTTGGCGGAAACAAACTTGCTGTAGAAGCGGTATCCCAACGAATATGCGCAGACGGCAGCAACCACCAGCCACATGGCGTTAATTTGTTCGCCACGGTGGAGCGCAATCGTGCCCAGCGCGAGCGCACCGAGAATGGAAACTCCGAGCCAAACCAGGATTCTTATCGATTTTGTCATTGCTCGTTTTGCTTAGCGGAAGTTCTCTCCTTGGCGGAAGGCGGAATCTTATCCGCATACAAGTCCGCGCGGACGAAACCAAAACTCTGCTCCGAATATTCTCTGAAACTAGCCGCCAACGGCGCCTCTGCCCGACGACTGGCCGGGTTGGGCTGAAAGGCGGAGATCACCCACACGCGCTCGTAGCCGGCGACAATGTTACTTAATAACTCGGCGCTGGGCCGCGACGGACGTAGCGTCAGCAACTCCAAATCCGTCTCCTCCGGAAACTCGTGGATTCCAGAACCAGTCGTGTGAAACTGTCTTTGATACTCGTCGAAGGCAAGTCTCTCCTCACTATAGCTAAAGAGAACCGCGTCGTCCGCTCGCGCTTGCGACAAGACGTAACGCGTTGCATCTTTCCAGTTATCCGTGTGTTCGGAGTCCGCACGGCCACGATAGTAGGAGTACGTTCCGTTCAACGAGAGCCCAAGCACAATCGTCACAGCAGCGGCAAAAAGAACTTTCGAACGAACTCTGGTCAGAGCATCGGCAGCGAGCAGCACCAGCGGAGGAAGGCAAAAGATCAGGAAACGAGGCTCAAACGCAGGCCAGCGGAAGGAAATGGCGAGAACCAAAGCTGCGGGCAAAACCAGCCAGATCAGCAGGAACCAGTACTTCCAAACTCCCTCAGAGGAGCGGGATTTCATCTGACTGACGGCGGTGCCCACCCCACCCAAGACCAGGGCGACGTAGGCCAGCAATAGTAAAGGGCCACCGTCCCCTGTCATGTCGAGGGAAAACTTGTACAGGTCATGCAGCGTGGGTTTGGTCAGCCAGTGGAGCTGCGACCGGTCTGAAGCAAAAAGCAGGCAGAATGCCAAAGGAGAGATCAGCAAACAAATCGTCGCCGCGCTGACGAGGAATTGTTTCCAACGAACTCTGTGCCGCAACAAATATACCGATATCCACTGCACGAGCAGCATCCAGCCACCAAACACCTGGGCGTAGACCATCAAACTGCTCAACAGGATGTACCCTCCCCAATTCTTGCGCGAGGGCTGTTCCAGGCTCCGCAGCAAAAACAAAGAAGACATTATAGCCAGCAGCATAAACCAGCTGTAGGCGCGAGCCTCCTGCGAGTATCTGATGTGAAACGCATGAACAGGCAGCAAGAGAGCAGCCAGCCTTCCCGCTCTGGGTCCAAGAAGACGTGCGCCGAGTAAATAGATTGCCGGAATCGCGGCTACCCCGGCAAGCACTGAAAGACAGCGAATGACAAACTCGCTGCTACCCAACCGGATCCAGCCGCGCAGAAGCACGTAATACAGAGCCATATTGGCCTGGCGGTGGATGAGTGCAGTCCAAAACGGCTGCCACTCGAGCCGTGCCAGTGTCGCGCTCGCTGCCTCGTCGAGCCAGAAGCTTTTAGTTCCCAAACGAAAGAATCTGAGAGCGGCGCTGAGGGCAACTGTGAGTGCAAGCCACAGTATCACCCCAGATTCTGAAGCATCGCGCACCCCGATCGAAACTGCTGCGTTCCCGAAAGGATGGGTTTTCACTGCGCGAGAGCATAACTCATTGCGATTGGCTCAGGGAAGGTCCTCGGCCATACGTCCTGCGCCAATTGACAATAGTCCATCAGCAATTAAGAATCTGCTATTCATGCCTCTTTACGAGCGACTGCTCTTCGAGTTCGGCGTGCAATTCATCGAATTGCTGCTGATAGTGGCGGTGGGTGCGATGATTCTGTGGCCTCGCTCGAGGCGGCCGACGCCGCGGATTTTTCGCTACCTGGAGCAAAAGTTTCGATCTCTGGCGCGAAGAAAAGGCGTTTCGATCGCCGTTGTGGGCCTGGCGGCCATTGTGATTCGTGCAGCGCTGATTCCAGTCCTCAGTATTCCTGAACCCTACTATCACGATGAGTACAGCTACCTGCTGGCGGCCGATACTTTTGCCCATGGCCGGCTTACGAATCCAACCCACCCGATGTGGATGCACTTCGAAAGCTTCCACATTATCCAGCGTCCGACCTATATGTCTATGTATCCGCCTGCCGAGGGCCTGATACTCGCCGCGGGGAAACTTCTGGGACATGCCTGGATCGGCAACTCTATCGTAACCGGGCTGATGTGCGCGGCATTGACCTGGATGCTTCAAGCTTGGCTTCCGCCCGGCTGGGCGCTGTTTGGAGGTGTGCTTTCTCTGCTTCGACTGGGCGTTTTCGGCTACTGGATCAACGGATATTGGTGTGCTTCCGTAACGGCCCTGGGTGGAGCCCTAGTGCTGGGCGCACTGCCGCGTTTAAAACGTCGCATAACCGTGCGAGACGCGATTTGGATGGCTCTGGGCCTTGCCATCCTGGCCAACACCCGGCCATATGAGGGACTGGTTCTCGCATCCTGCGTCGCAGTGGCAATAGCGGCTTGGCTAGCCGGCCCGGCGCGTCCCAATTTCTCGATCTTGTTGCGTCGAGCGCTTACTCCGATTGCTCTGATATTAGCGCTGTCAACAGTCGCTACTGGATACTACAACTACCGCGTGACTGGAAGCCCGCTTCGTATGGGCTACCAAGTGGATCGCAGTCTCTACTCACGGGCTCGATACTTTATTTGGCAGGCCCCCTTGCCAAGACTCACATACCGCTATCCAGTGATGGAGAAGTTTTACGAGGTCGAATTTAAGGATTACCAGGACAATCGTACCCTTGCCGGCTTCGTCAGGCTGGGTTCATACAAGATTTTTTGGTTCTGGCGCTTCTTTTTAGGGCCGGCCCTGACTGTTCCCTTACTAGCTCTCCCTTGGACCTGGCATGATCGGCGCGTTCGATTTCCGCTTCTGGCGCTGGCGGTGTCTTTGTTGGCCCTTGCCGTGGAAACCTGGTTCCGGCCGCACTATTTCGCACCCGCCGTGGGACTCCTATACATTGTTCTGGTTCAGTGCATCCGGCACCTCAGACTCTGGCGTTGGCGGGGAAAGCTGCTGGGGCCGGCGTTGGTGCGAGCAATCCCGCTGATCTGTTTTGCCATCGTGGTCATCAGGGTTACGGCGATCCAGGCGCATGCAAGAATTGAGGATCCATGGCCGCGCGGTAACCTGTCCCGCGCCAGGATTTTGCACCGCCTGGAGAACACACCGGGACAGCACTTGATCATCGTGCGGTACGGGCGATCTCATCAATCGGATCCGGAGTGGGTTTACAACGCGGCCGATATCGACGCTGCGAAAGTGGTGTGGGCCCGGGATATGGGCGAACTGAACAATCTGGAACTGTTGCAGTATTTCAAAAATCGAAGCGTGTGGCTGCTCGAGCCCGATGAGTCGCCACCAAAACTTTCTCCGTACCCTGCAATCCTGCGCGAAGAGTCGACGAAGTCTCAGCCGGACTCAGGAAGTGTCGATCCGACGACTGGGAAATGACCGCCTCTTACTTCCCCATCAGATGGCCTTAGGGAGGGTCCGAACAAGAAACTCAACGCATCCGGAAAGCGCTTCGCCCATTCAGCTTCATTGTGAGAGGCACCCTCGTCGATTTTCACCAGCAGGCGGCGTTCGTCCAGGCCCGCGCCTCGCAGGCTGCGTTCGAGTTCGCGGACATCTTCGACAACTTGCCTGTCTTTGTCGTCGCGACCAGCTTCCCGGGTGCCTATTGCCAGAAACACTTTCGCCGGCCACTTTCGAAAACGGCGGGCGTTCTTCAAGATCCTTCGATTGGAAATAAACAGCGACGGGCTTTCCAGCAACAGATGATCAAAAACTCCGGGCCGCGCGATCACCGTGTAGAGCGAAATCAGCGCACCCAACGAAGACCCACCCAGCCCGGTATTTTCCGGGCCGGTTGCGACGCGGTAGCGCGCGCCCACAAACGGCATGACTTCATCGATCAGGAAAGCCGGATAGCGCTTCCCTTGCGGTCGCAAAACCGGAGGATGAAACGAACGGTACGGCAAGAACTCCTTGATGCGCTCAATCTGTGCATTGTCGATGCCTACAACGATCAGCGGCGGAATGACCTCTTGCCGGATTAGTCGATCGGCAGTTTCGTCCACCTGCCATTCCACGCCAGCGAAGGCCGTGGCGCGGTCAAATAGGTTTTGGCCATCGTTCAGGTAAAGCACGGGATAGCGCCTCGATACGTTGCCGGGCGCGTCGTATCTTGGAGGGAGCCATACTCGCAGCATCCGCGTATTGCGAAATACGCGGCTATGAAATTCGTGCAACCGAAGATCGCCTGTTACGGACTCGTTTGGCGGCGCGACTTGTTGGTGAACTGTTTCTTCCATCGTCTAATGTAGGCGCGGGCGTCCTCGCCCGGGATAGCCCGCAAACAAATCCATGGTCGGCTCCTTACTCAACTCCGGCGCAACGTAGCTACCACCAGAAACGATGACAGCGCCGTAATCAGAACAATCAAGGTAAGCGACGAAAGGCACAAAATGCACCACGTCGCCAGCACGAACTTCTCGATGTATGTGAGATAGAGAGCAAAGCCCAGTCCGGCTGTGGAAGCGACCAGGAGCATGAAGGGGGTTTCCGCTTTCGTCCGATACAACGTCACCAGAGTAAGCAGCAGACCGTAGCCAAGAATGCCAATCAGCGCGTCCGGAATTCCAAACACTGTCGAGTAAACGCTGCGATTGACGATGTCGCAATTGAAACTGGCCCCGAAATCACAATAGTTCGTCTGCGAAGTGCCATAGTGGTGATGCAGCGAAACGGAAGAGACGACGATGCCTGCCAATGCCAGCAGAGCGATCAACTGAAAGACCCGCCGCACGGCTGAGTTCATGGCAGGCTGCATCCCGTCTCCTCGCCGAGGAATTCCAACTCGTGTTCGCCCTCGACTCGGGTGCCATCGGCAAAAATCCAGGTAGGAAACCGTTTGATGCCGGCTTGGGTGCAGACCGCTGCGATGCCCTGTGAGCCTTTAATCCCGCACTCAATATAGGGAGCGTACTGAAACGATGAGCCGAACTTCTCTTTCTGCTCGTCGCAATGCGGGCACCAAAAGGCGCCGTACATTTTGGCTTGCTTTGCCGTCAGGCACTTGGCGAAGGCGTCCAAACGGCTAGTACGCTTGTGCCAAATTAAGTAATAAGCGGCCGCAAAGACCACAACAATCACGATCGCAATCATTATGTAGCGCAACCGCGCCGGGTTCGGTTGATCTTGCCCTTGCCTTTGCTGTTGCCGTTTTCTGCGTTCTTGTGACATAGGGATAAATTCTTATACCACGACGCGCAAAGCCGATGGCAAGACATCCAGCGTCTGGCATTGCAGTGTGAGCACTTCGCCATCCACCATCACGTCCACAGGAGCTTCCAAGTGGAAATCAATTTGCTTTGCTTCGCGCCGTTCGGCCATCGGATGATTGATGTGCGTACCGTCATAGAGCGTCGGCAAATTACGAATCAGTCCCAACCGTCCGATCGGCCCCCAACGCACGTATTCGATGAGGCCATCGTTCACCTCGGCGTTGGGCGCAATCATCATGGTTCCGCCGGTAAACTTACTATTGCTGAAAGTCAGAAAAAGGCAGGGGCGGCGGTCGATCTCTCCTTTGCCATCGATTTGCAAAGGGAAAGGCCGGCGGCGGAAGCGAGCCAGCGAGATGAAGATCGAAGATTGATAACCAAGCTCTCCCCACGCGCTAAAACTCCGAGCCCGTAAGGTTGCGACATCCGCCGCGAACCCCATGGCCAGCAGATTTATGTAGTGGAGAACTCCTTCTGTGTGGCGCAATCGCAAGACATCACATGGCTGAGATCGGTTCGCAAGCAGCGCCTCGACCGCGTGTTCCACTCCACGATCGGTGAATTCGCGCAGGAATGAGTTGCCGGTTCCCAGAGGAAGAAACGCCAGCGTGGCGGGCTCGTCCGATTCTGATCGAGGAAAAACGCCATTCACGATCTCATACGACGTTCCATCGCCCCCCACGGCGATGAACTTACGATACCCGCGGGCGTAGCCGTCGCGCGCCAGCTGCGTTCCCTGCCCTGGGCCAGTAGTCTCGATCACATCCAGCTTGATTCCGCCCGTTCGCAAACGATTAAGCACTTCCGAAACGAGCTTGCGGCACCTTCCCCCGCCCGCAGCCGGATTCACGATGGCAAGAAAAGTGTCGGCGCCGCTCACAGTTCGACCACAGCAGCACGGCCGAGAATCGGGCGAATCTCTTCCGCCAGCTCAGTGCGTTTGATTTTCATGGACGCAGTTCGTGGAAAATCTTTACTGCAGAGCAAGTATCCGCCAACCCGCTTGAAGTCGGGCAGGCGGCGGTTACGGGCAACGATCTCCTCTTTCAGCGCGTCCGTGAATTCCTGATTTTGCTCCAGACGGAGAAGCAGAACCAGCATCTCGCGACTGAGAATCTTTGCGGGCCAAAGATAATTTGCGGCGAAAATGCAATATTCTTTGACCGGGAGTCCGTCGAAAGCACTTTCTATGTCCTCAGGATAAATATTCTTACCGCCTTCGGTGACGATCATGTTTTTCTTGCGCCCGAAAAGCTGCAAGTGTCCATTGCCGTCAAAGCGGCCGAGATCGCCCGTGACCAGCCAGCCGTCGACGATGGTCTGCGCCGTTAATTCAGGATCATCCAGATAGTGGGACATCACGGTCTTGCCGCGAGCTGCAACTTCGCCGATCCCGTCAGAATCAGGATTGAGAATGCGCAATTCGACTCCCGGTAAAGGCTTGCCCACAGTGTCCGCGCGAAAAGGATTAAGGTCGTTGAGCGTAAGCGATGTGCCCGCTTCGGTGAGACCATATCCGTTGGCCACCGGAATGCCGAGATCGTAGAAAAACTGCAAAGTCGAAGGTTCCATGAATGCGCCCCCGGTAAACATCGCCCGCAATTCTCCGCCGAAACCCTGATGCACCTGCGACAGAAGTTTGCGGCTGAGACCGACCTTGGGATGTGAGCGAGTGAGAGACTTATTCAGCGCGATCATCCGATTCAGCAGGAAACGCCTCGCGCCAGAGAGTTCGTCAAACTTGCCGCGCAACCCGCGTTCCAGGTTCTTGAGAATCATGGGAACCAGCGCGACATAAGTGATTTTGTACCGAACGAAAGCATCGCGTACAAATTCTGGCCTCAGCGTGCGCAGGTGCACCACGCAAGCACCGCAGACGAATGGGCCGATGAAGCCAACCATAAAATCAATCGCATGATTCGTCGGCAGAATACTGAGGTAGCGCACTCCCGGCCAGAATGGGTACCACGCCGTGAGCGACTTGCACTGCTCGAGATAATTCTCATGGGTGAGGACGCATCCCTTGGGCCGCCCGCCCGTACCCGAAGAGTAGACGATGCAAGCCACATCCGCCCGTCCTCGCGGAACAAAAACAGGATCGCCCTTGCGGCGGAAATCTTCCCAACGATAAGCACCTGCGAGATCGGCTCCCAGCGGCGCTTCCGTGACCAGCACCTTTTTGAGCTTGTGATTTTTGAACTCCGGCGACTGCGTAATTGCCCGCCACAGATAGTACTCGACGATGAGAAATTTCGCCTTGGAGTGCGCCAACAGTTGCAGCTGCTCCGCCGCTGTTAATTTGAAGTCGAGCGGCACCACCACGCCGCCACGGTAAAAAATGGCGTATGCCGAAATCAACCATTTCGACTGGTTGGTCATGATGATTGCGGCCCGATCGCCAGAATTGAATTCGGCATCCTCGAGCGCGCGGGCCAGAGGCAGAGCCACGTCCTTGAAATCAGAATAAGTGAGCCGCGTCTTCTCTCGATCCCGGTCCGCCTCGATTAGGCAAGTTTCGTTCGGCCAGCGATCCAGCGCATCCCGCAGAGCATCGCCCACACAGGTGTATTGATCGAGAAAGAGCATTAAGACTTTATTTCACCACAGAGGCACACAGACTCAGAGAAAAGCATGTTTATCAGTTCACTACCGGCATAGATCGAGAACAAGCAACTGGAACATGAGTTTTTGTCGGACACTTGCGAATCACAACCGAGCCTGGATCCGGTCGGCCAGCGTTCTGAAATCCGACACGCCCTGGAGTTCATAGTCCGGCAACTCGATGCGAAAATGATTTTCCAGCCGCGTCAGCAGATCGAGCGCCTGCAGGCTGTCGATGCCGAGCGTCTTAAAGAAGTCGTCGTCCGGTGTAAGCTTCTCTCGCGGCACTTTGAAGTGAGCCGATGCCAGGTCCAGTACTTCATCAAGTGTTTGTTTATGTATCGCCATTATCATATTACCTTCGGATAGATTGTCACCCGAACGAAACGAAGGATCCCTGCATTTTGCGCGACCAAAATCATCAGGGTAAATACGGCAGCGCGTCCTCGCTTTCGACGAACTTTCTCAGACCAGCTTCCACCGCTGGCTGCGAGAACAACTCGCAGAAGAGATCGATTTCCAGCTTTAACTCTTCGTACGGGATCGGCTTGATGAATTTCTTCGCTGCAATCGCCGTGCGCCGGTCAAACTTCCCCAGCTGAGCCGCGGTGGCTCGCGCCACTCTCAGCGATTCTCCCTCCCCCACTACCTGACTCACCAGTCCAACTTGCTGAAGCCTGGTCGCATTAAAACTCCGTCCAGTAAGCAGCAGATCGCGAACCACCGCGTTTCCCAGATCGCGCTTCAGACGCGGAATCCCTCCGAAACCAGGGATCAATCCCAACCGCAACTCGGGAAAACAAAATCTGGCCATCTTGTCAGCGACAATCAGATCGCATACCAGTGCTAGCTCAAAACCCCCGCCAAACGTTACTCCATGCACAGCTGCGATGGTGGTCAGCGGCGAAGCGTCAATCGTATTCATCACCCGGTGAATGCGCTCCAAATAATCGCGCACACTCTGGGCCGCTTGGTTCCGCTCCAGCTCCCGAGAACGCCGATACAGCTCCCGCAGATCGGCCCCGGCACAAAATCCAGCCTTCAACTCACTGTAAATAATGATCGCATGAGCTTCGTCCTGGAAGTCATCGAGATCTTGGACGAATTTTTCCAGCTCATCGAGAGAGAGCGAGCCAATCTCGTTGCATGGCGCGCGATGTAAGGCCAGTTCGAGCGCACCGTCCCGCAACTCCCACGAAAGCGCCTGACCGTCGAAAGATTCCATTCCCAACCGGGTTTCCTTTGTGAACCTTCGTGCCCTTTGTGGTTAAAGTCTTGGACTCACGAAGCCTGCTTCACCCCATACATCTCTTCGATCTCATCTTTCAAACGAGCCGCAATCAAGTCCCGTTTCAGCTTGCCATTGGCTGTCAGCAATCCGTTCTCAATCGAGAACGGCTCGGAATAAATGTGAAACGCTCGCACCTGCTTGTAATGCGGCAAACCGGGATTCACCGCATCCAAGGCATCCTGCACCCGTTCTCGCGTTACGTCCCCGGTCACGACTGCCGAAAGATATCCCCGCCCATTGCCGACGAGCACGACCTGCAGCGCGCCCGGCAAATTACGCACCAATTCTTCTTCGATTGGCTCTGGCGCGATGTTGTGACCCGAGCCCAGAATAATCAAATTCTTGAGGCGACCGACAATCCGCCAGTTCCCGGTAGCATCCACTTCGCCCTGATCGCCGGTGTGAAACCAGCCATCGCGCAATGCGCTCGCCGTCTCCTGTGGACGATTCCAGTATCCCGGAAACACATTCGGCCCGCGCACCACAATCTCGTCGTTCTCGCCCAGCTTCATCTCGACCCCGCGGATCGCAGGCCCCACACGGCCCGGCTCCACATGACCCGGGTCATCCATCGTACAGATCGCAGTAGTTTCAGTCAGGCCATAGACCTGCAGAACTGGAATACCCAGCATCATGAAGTAGAGCTGCGTTTCCACGCTAAGCGGCGCCGAACCGCAAATGAGTGCTTTCAGATGAGACCCAATCATCTTCTTGCGAATCGTCGGAAAAACCATCGCATTGGCCAACGCCAGCCAGCTTGAATCGGCGAAACTTATCTGTCCCTCCTGCTTGCGCGCCCATGCGCTCTTGGCGCGGCTGTAAATGCCGAGCACGATGCCACCAGTCTTCCAAAGCTGTTCATCGACCGCTTTGCGCATCCGCTCGAGAAGTGCCGGGACGTTCAGGAAATAGTCGGGCGCGACGCTGCGCATCTCGCTGGCGATCTTGCTCAAGTCCGTATTGAGGGTCAGCGAGCTGCCTCTTAGAAGGCAAGTCAGCAACATGATCCAGGACCCCGCAAAACAAAACGGAAGATAATGGAACACGCGATCCTGTCCGGCTTTGCTCTGCATGAGTGCATCCAGCCGCCCGGATGTGCAGGCCAGCATGTGGCCAACATTGCCCGCAGTGAGAACCACCCCTTTCGCATCGCCCGATGTACCCGACGTATAGATAAGAGTGACCGGATCGGAGTCCGCAAGTTGCAGGTTCTCTGCATCTTCCGGGTGCCCCATCCTTTGCGTTCTTCGCAAAGGGTGGGAGCTAGCGTCACACACATCTTCAAATAGCACTTGAGGCGGCGCCTCCGGCCAGTTCTGCGCGATCCCGTCCCGCAGCGCTGCATCCCCGCAGCAAATCAATGCCGGAGAGCAATCCTTCATCATGGCCACCAGCTCCGACGGCGCCTGCCGCGCATAAAGCGGCACAACGATCAGCCCTCCGGCCATGATGGCCAAGTCCATCGCAACCCACTCGATGCTGTTGTGCGCCAGTAGAGCGACGCGGTCGCCGGGTTTCAGATCCTTGGTCGCAAGAAGCGCTCGGGCTTGGGCGATCTGCTTTAAGAGTCCCGTCCCAGTTACCCCCCAACTCACTTTGCCGGTTGCCTCCTGGCCGTGAAGCTCCCAGAGAACACTCCTATCCCCAGCCGCATCGAGCTGCGCAAATATGTCGTCGAGAAAACTCATGCAATCTGTTTTCTCTCTTCCCATCGAATGCTCATCCGCTGTAAGCCTCAACCAAGCTACGCAGCCCCGCACTCATCGGCGGCAAGTAATCTTCCCAACTCCACTCTCCCCGGCGCGTCGGAAACTCCGGATACCGCCGCTGCACTTCTTCCTCGAAGTACACACCCATGCGAGCCATCACTTTCAAATTCCGTACCACCGTCCGTCCGTTCCCATCGGCAATCTTTTCGCTTTCCTGGCTCAGCTTGATCAGCGCCGCCAGCAGCCTCGATTCGAGATCAGGGTCGTCCACATTCATCAGCAGATCCTCATGCCCGCGCTCGCGCATGAGATTTCGAATGCGCTCATCCATCGTGATGCCCACCGACGGTACCAGCGCCGGCATACTCGTCACAATCCCGTGATAGCGCGACGAAGCCATCATGTGGCAAGCCCGCAGCACGCTTACCAGCTCATACATGTTGTAGTCTTCGGAACTGAGCACAGGCACTCCGCCGAGCTTTTCTGAAATTCGACCTGCCGGACGCGCATCCAAACGCTCCGTCGCCGCCAGAATCACGAACACCTTTCGCTGCTTACGGAATGCATCTACCGCATTCGCGATCCCCGTCAGATAGCGCTCGAATGCGCGGTCAGCCTCTGGCCCCGAGTTATGAAAGTAAACCGAGCGGTAGTGGCTATCCTTGTATGCTCCCACCAGGCCGTGCAGCGCGAACTTCGCCACCGAAGCCTTCACCGGCCATTCGAAAGGATTAATCGGACATACCACCAGCACCGGCGTATTCCCGTCCCATCCCAACTCGCGCAGCACCTTCCTGCCAAACTCCGCGGGATGCGGCTCAAATGTCCACGCCGTGTCCGTGCCCAATTCATTGGGCACTCCAAGCTCTCGCAGGATGGTGCGCGATTCTTCGTTGCGTGTGATTACGAGCGAGTTCTGGCAGTAGCGCGCACACATCTTTGCCACCAATGGATCCATATGCCCAGCCTCGGCCCCGTAGCCCACGGACAGCTTGTTCTGCGCTGCCGCAATACCTAACGACCCGATCATCATCGTGGTCAGGGCGTTGGCGAACTTGCTCTTGAACATCGAGCCTTCGCAAGCCACCACGCCGTGGTGTTTGGGCACCTCGTCTGATAAAAACGGCGGGAAAATATCCGGAAGATGCACCTGCGCCGTGCTCTGAAAATATCCCTGGGAAAATTTCGGGACTTGCGTCATCACGCTGAACGCGACCTGCCCAGCGCCAAGAATGTGCCGCAACTGCCGCAGCATCTCCTCTACGCGCACATCCGATCCCATGTTGCGCGTCCCGTTGTATCCCGCAAACAACAGCTTTAACTTTTCGCCCGGGCGCCACGGCTTGCCTTGGCCCAGCATCCACCCAGCTTTCGACTTCTCAATCAGGGCGCTGACCCAGGCTTCGAGCACGAAGTCCATCATGCCGCGGACCCTCCGATCTTGGCCGGCCAGTCCTCATATCTGTAGGAAAAGTTGCTCTCCCGGCTGAACTTCAATAGCGGATAACTGTATTTCGAAAATGGCACCGGCCTGCGGCCCAGCTCAGACGTGACCCGCGTATTGTCGAACACAGTATTCCAGAGCAGATATGGCATGAACACTTTCATCAGCGAAGCTCCATGGGCAACCGCGCCTTTACGATTCGCCAACGTGTTTACGGTTCCGGAGAAAGGCCGCGCCAGCACAGGCACAAACACGGGTGCGCGTTTCTGTTGCGCGGTGGCCAGCGCGCTGGTCAATTCACGAAACGTCTGCGATTCCCTGCCCGAAGAGAGATGATAGGTGTCGTACTGCGGGCTATCTTTTTGATGCAGCGTGGCAATCGCATCAGCCACGAAGTCGACGTTCACAATGTCAACCTTGTCATTGGGACGAAACGGAAGCACCGGCAGTCCAGCCAGGAAAACGAACGCCTTGACCATGTCGAACTGCGTAGTCTCCGCGCGACGGCTGTCGCCGAGCACGATGCTCGGACGAAAAATCGTGAGCGGCACTTCCGGCAGAAGCTGCCGGATCATGTGCTCACAGAACTTTTTCGTACGCGCATACGGATCGTAATCCGACCGCTCCCAATCGATCGACTTATCCTCCGTGACCACTTCATCCTTGCGTTTCCCGGCCACAGCCACCGTGCTCACATGGCTAAAGCGGCGGAGCCCATGATAGTGGTGCACCCGCATGGCAAGCTGCAACACTTCCAGCGTTCCTCGCAGGTTCACATTCAGACAACTTTTCTCCGATTTCCTGTTCAACGATGCTGCACAATGAATGACCGAATCCGTCGTATGGATCAATCGATCGTAATCATCCCGAGCCAGCCCGAATTGCGTCCCCGTGAGATCACCGCGGAAGATCCTGATCCGCGTCTGCAGGTATTCGTAGAATCGCGAGAAGTCCAGATGCAGTTGCAAGGCCTGCCACAAACGCACTTCCGCTTCATGCGGATCACGCGCCCGCACCAGCACATTCAGTGACGCTCCGTGCTCTTCCAGCAGATTGGCGGCGACGTGCCCGCCGATGTATCCGGTGGACCCGGTCAGGAATATCGCCACGTTGCTCCGTTGGTACCGGTTTTGATGGTTTCTCCGTTGCTCTCTGCCTCAGCCAGCTGAAAACTCCGCGACGGCCGCGCTTCCAGAGGGCGCCCCTCAATCAGCGGATAAGTCCATCGCCGCAGCGCCGGAATATGAATGTTGATCCAGTACTCCCACCAGTCGATGCCGCGCGTATCGTAGCCAAAATCAGCTCTTTCCTCAGGCACCAACGCATAAGCCAGTTTTTCTATGTTCTCCGCCACAAAGTCATGTTCGTTCAGAAGAATAAACGGCTTAAACAGTTCAATCAGCTTTTCAACTTTTTCCAGATTGCGCTCCGCCCTCGCCAACGGCGTCTTTCGCAGAGGGAGCGGCGACATAATCCGCTGTATCGATTTTATGATCGCCTTCTGCGCCGGCGCCGACATGCGCTCGTAACGTTGCCTGGAAACTGGAATGGCATCGAAGCGCAACCGCAGCCAGCTTTGCAGACCCTCCAGAGCGCGGTAATGTTTCCGATGCGCCAAAGAGGTCAGTTCAATCGATCGCCGCATGTCACAGGGATTCGTGACCGACGTGGCCAGCTGATAAATCTGCGCATTCCTTCGCTCGATGATGGCGGCCGCGATCAGCGTCATGCCGCGGCACACCGCGTCCACCGGAATCACGTCCAACCGCTTGCGCTCATTCGACGGGAGCTGACGAAAGTACGTTCCCAAAAGATAGGAGAGTGCCGCCGAAGTGTTGATGCCTTCATTCCAGCCCAGGAAAGGCTTCTCCACCGAGGTTTCGACAATGGACGGCCTCACCATCGCAATCGGCAAGCCCGCTCCATACTTGTGAATTAACGACTCTGCCAGGCTCTTGGTCAGCGTGTACGTGTTCGGCCAACCCAGCTCGTTCGCCCGCTTCTTCCCCGCTTCGGTCAAATAATTTCGCAACCAGCGAACCCGGTTCTTGCGAACCTGATTCTCCAGCGCCGCGCCTTTCAGGTCCTTGGACGCATGCTCTTTCTGCAGCGCCTGCTGTCGCAGTTCGGCTGTAACCTCGGAGCTCTCTGCCTGCTCCGTCACCCGCGCCACCAACTCGTGCAGCGAGCGCCATTCCGCATCCGCATCGAAGTTCGCCACTCCAGCCGGAGTGTAATTTGGCCGCAGCGCTTCGCCGACCCGCCCGTCCCGCGCGCCCGCCACGTAGCACGTCGAAAGATGCAACAAGCCCGCATGATCCGACCTGCGTATAAATTCGACGATGCTCACCGCCGCATCCACGTTCGTCAACAGCGCATCCCGCAAATCAGGATTGAAGTCGGTTAACCCCGAACTGTTGACGATCAGGTCGAGATTCTTTCGCAAGGCTTCGGACACGTCCGGCGCGAGCCCAAGGTCTGGCTGCGACACATCGCCTTCCACCACTTCCACGCGCTCCCGCAGAAACCGCGCCAACCCTGCGCCATAACGCTTGTACAACGGATCGAAGACCGGTGACTCTTCGACCAGCTTTTCAAACCGACCCTCGGCCGGATTCGACTTCTGCTTCCGGATCAGCAAGTAAATCCGCCCGATTTCCGGCAGATCCATCAGCAGGTTCGCCAGCCAAACTTTCCCAATGAACCCAGTGACGCCGATCAGCATGATCCGCTTCCCTGCCAGCGTCGCGCGAACCGAAAGCGGCCCCGCCTGTGACCCGCCATGGAAGTGCACGATCGGACGATCCAGCACCGGCAGGCGCCTCGACGCAGGAGTGACCGCAGACTCCAACGCATCCATCCCGGGCAAGCCCGAAACATCCAGACCCAGATCCCGAACCAATTGTTCCGGAGCACGCGTTCCATCCGGACCCACCCCAGTGATCCTCGCAAACACTCCCCTCGGACGAATCACCGGATCCAACAATCGCCCGGTTGCCATGCCGTCGCGGAACTCAAGCCGATTCGCAATCACCCATCTCGCGCCCAAGTGCCGCGCCAACGGCCCCATCACATGATCCAATCCCTGGCTAACCAGCACCGCCTCAACGCCCGAATCAATCAACCCCTTAAGTTCTTTTACTCCTGCAGCTTTCAACTGCGGCTTCAACTTATACTGGAAATATTCCTCGCCCAACAGATCCAGCCGGTCGCGGCTGATTCCGCGCAGCACCGTATGAACCACCCGCGTCGCGAACACCCGGTTCGTGGCATATAAGAAAGGACGCAGCAAGGCCATCACCAGCACCAACCCCCGTCGCATCCAGCGCTCGATGAACGTCTGCCCGTTCCAGGTAAAGAACGCGATCGGACGCACGGTAGTCAACTCCAGAAGACTGCCTTCCACGCGCCAGTAGACACGCGCAGCAGCCCCGCAGTCGCCCGAATTGTGATTCGACTGGTTCAAATTCCGTTTGGCCCACCCATAGGGCCTCACCAACTCTTTCCCTATTGTGGATAAGCTCTCTATTGTAAACAATAGCGGCAAAAGGGCGAAGCTTAAGTGACACCTTTTGGAAGGAATTGTGCCTTGGCTTTGGCGGACGGAGCATCTCTCCGGCGTTCAGGTCTACCGTCCGGTTCGACGATTCAAAGACAGGGATTTCGCCCTGACTTCAGCAAACCCTTTCTTAAAGATTCCCTTGCCACATTGATCCAAAGTTTCGCAATGGCAACATTCCATCATTTTCTGAAGCAAACGCTGCATCGTCTTGATCTGCGCCGTCAACTCCGCAAGTTCCGCCAGTTTTCTGCGTGAGAGTCTTTGCCAGCGTTGTGAAGCGGTAGCCGCTTCCCGAAAGCCAAAGAACAGCTCCCTTATTTCGTCCAAAGTAAACCCGGTTTGCCGGGCCTGCTGGATCACCGCCAGGCGATGAAGCACGCTCGCATCGTAGCGTCTCTGCCCTCCGATCCGCTGAGCCGGAAGAAGGATTCCAATCTGTTCGTAGTAGCGAATTGCGGAGGGCTGAAGTCCAACTTGTCGCGCTACCTGAGAAATAGTCAATTGCGACATGCGTACATTCTAGATCAGCCCCGACCGGCCGGTGCTGGATTCCTCCGGCAAATTTGACAAATAATTTACAAATATTCCCTTGCCTTAAAGTCGACTTTAAGTCGTAAGGTTTCTCTAACGGACAATATATGTCCGCTAAGGAGGATCCATGAAAATGCTCTTGATCGTCGCCATCACCATCGCCGTTCTGGGCGGATACGCATTCTCCCAAATTGTTTCCGAGCGCCAATCCGCCGCTCAGCGACCCAATTCCGCAAATTCCAAAGGGGAAACTCCTTTCTACTGCGACCGGACCGCTCTCACGCCGGAACAACGCAAACGGCAGCAGGAACTGGCTAAGATCCTGCGCTCATCTGTACTTGGCATCCAGGAATTACCAGACGGGTTTGAGTTCGAGTTTCCCTACGATGCCGCGAACTATCAGGCTCTGACCGAATTCACGCCGCTCGAACGCGCCTGTTGCCCGTTCTTCGACATCAACATTCGATTGGAGCGTGAAGGCGGAAAAGTCTGGTGGGGCCTCACTGGTCGCGAGGGCGTAAAGCAATTTATTCGAGCAGAATTTTCCCCATGGATCAAACGATGAGTGATCAAACGATGACGATCAAACGATGACGATCAAACAATTGAACCACGAAACGATGAACGATTCCGATCACCTGGCCGCCGCCAAGCTACGGAAGTTCCTGTGACCCCTCAGCGCCAGCCTGTTGCCGATACATCGAAATCTGATGCCTGACGATCTCAAGATCTCGACTCCCCCATAGATTCGCCGGCTCGATATCGTCGTTCGTATTAGCGTCGAATCCCTCGTCAGGCAGCGTGAATTCGTTGAACTGATGGATCCATAGAAAAATTGGACGAAGCTTTCTCGCATATTTCATAAAGGAATCGAATGTGACGTATTTGCCATTCGCTCCAAAACGCAGCGCATCATCGGGGCAGTAGGGCGGCGTGGTCGGTCCACTGGGACATTGCCAGCCAAACTGGCCCGCGGTGGCGATGGAAGCAGTGAAATTCTCCACTCTCGAACCAACCTGGTTGTACGAAGGATAGTAGGGACACAAAGAGATGGTGCACGAAGGATTGAGCCGGTCAACCCAACTCCAGAACCCATATGCAGGATTAATTTTCACCGGTCCGTGGGGCTTGCCCTGCGTAGCCCACAGCCCCGGTTGACTGTCGAGATATCCCGCCATCATCTTAAACGTGTACTTCGAACTGATCTCCGGATGTTCCCTCAGGAATTGCCGGATCTGAAACCACAACGGATGATCGGAGCGGTTTGGATCCTGCGCCGCCCCAAGGAAAATCACCATGAGGGGCTTGCCGTGGTAGATCACCGCCCGCTCCGGATACTTCTCCAGCAGCGCCCCAAAATATTCCACTTCCTTTTCGAAAGCGGTCTTGCCGTCTTGATCCTTGAACAACACGTTCTCGTCGATGCCACCCAGGAGCGGAATCAGCCCCAGCCGGGTTCCCAACCGTGTCCAGGCCGAATAAAGATTCCCGGTATTGTCACGAATTGTTCGGTTTTGCAGCCGAAACGCGCCGCTACAATTCGGGATGTATTTCTTGATAAACCATTCGCTATTAAAGATGCAGCTCACGTTATTCGTGAGATCGGTCGCTGCCGCATCCGCGCCCATATACTCCAGCCAAGCAAGGTGTCGTTGAATGATTGCCGGGTCCGCGCTGTCGTATCCGCCTCCTACCTTTTTCATATCTGCGGATTGCAAAAGCGGCATAGCCGCACTGCCTTGAAACGTCACCGCGTTCGGACCGAACCACGCTTCATACTCCATGACCACCACATGGCTGTTGTCGTCCACAACCAGCGGACCCGCCGATTGCGATGCCGCCACTGCAGTCAACGGCACAAAAGGCCACAAGACAACCATGGCAACTGCCAGCAGATGCCAACAACCCCGCCGCAAGAAAGAGAACCGCCCAATCCCCGGCACCATTTCAAAACTCTCGCTCACAACCTGCTCCCTCTGTGCTGATCTTGCCATTCAAAAGTTCACGCTGTCATCCTGAGCGAAGCGAAGGATCTATGCATTCTGTCTCTAGCGCCGTCCCTGACGTGTCCCATGGAATGAATAGCTGCGGACTTGCACCCCATTTCAGTGACACCAATCTCTAACACCGGGTTCCCCTATTTGTCGCGACAATCCTTGGCCGCAATCCCATCAGGCCTGCGCCACAACTTGAGCAAACTTGTCCAGGTCAATGTTCCCCCCGGACACAATCGCCACAACCTTCCCCGAGCCCGCGCGGCCTGACAGCGCCGCAGCCACCGCGCAAGCCGCAGCCCCTTCAACAACCACCCGATTCCGCTCGGCCACCAGTTTCATTGCCCGCGCCGCTTCCGCCAGAGTCACCACCAGCGACCCATCCAGCAATCGCCTCGCCCGTTCAAACATGGAAGGAAACACCATCTTGCTGCCAATCCCGTCGACAAACGAAGGCTTGTATTCCACCGTACGTGGCTCGCCAGCAGCCAGCGACGACGCCAAGGGTGCCCCACTCTCGATCTCCGCCGCGTAGATCCGAACCCGCGGCGCCCGCGCCCGCAACACCGCCGCGATTCCGCACGATAACCCTCCCCCACCCCACGGAATCACCACCGCATCCACTTCCGGCAAGTCCTCGAGCAACTCCAACCCAATGGTCCCATTCCCCGCCATCACATCCAGATCATCGAAAGCGTGAATGAAAGTAGCCTCCACGCCCGGATACGACCGGGTCTCAAACGTTCGCCACCATTCGGCAAACGGAACCTTAATCACCCGCCCGCCCATCCGCTCGACCGCGCCAATCTTCGTTGCCGGCGCCGTTTCCGGAGCCACAATCGTCGCCTCAATCCCCATGCGCCGCGCGCAAAACGCCACTCCCTGCGCCATGTTCCCGGCCGACGCGGTCAGCACTCCACGTTCCAACCGTTCCCGCGGAGTTCGCGCCATCACGTTCGCCGCTCCCCGGATCTTGAACGACCCAATCGGCTGCAAGTTCTCCAGCTTCAAATAGATCTCCGCCGGCGCGTCCGCATTGCACCGCACCAAAGGCGTGCGCAACGCCACCGCAGCAATGTTGCGCCGCGCTTCTTCCACCTGAGCCAGCGTGATAGGCATCTCCATATCTTAACCGCATTCCGAGTCCTTCCTCGTTCAAGCTTGCGGACTCCGAACTATCAGTTCTTACAGTTCCCGCCGTTCCAGATAGAGAGCACAATTACTCCGACTGTGGAGAGAAGAAATGATCAGGACCTTCGCGAAACAGCTTTTGTCGACGACCTTGTCTTTCCTGCTGGTCATCGCGGCCATGCCATTTGAGGCCCGAGCTCAACAACCGGCTCCAGCGGGATCGCCCGGATATGCTGGACAAGGTGCGCCCCTGTCCGCTGACGACCTGCAAGGATTGGTCGCACCCATTGCGTTGTATCCGGACGCTCTGGTGGCCCAGATTCTTGCCGCCGCGACCTTCCCCGACCAGGTCGCAGTGGCCGACTACTGGCTCCAGCAAAACAAGAACCTGACCGGCACCGCTTTGATGCAGGCTGTTGACACCCAATCCTGGGATCCGAGCGTCAAAGCACTCACGCAGTTCTCTTCGGTGCTCGATAACCTGGCGAAAAATCTCAGCTGGACCTCCGCGCTGGGCGAGGCTTACCACAACCAATCCGCCGACGTCATGGCCGCAATTCAAACACTACGTGGCAAGGCCCAGGCGGCAGGCAATCTCAAGTCCAGTTCTCAAATCACGGTCGTGCAACAGTCACCGCAAGTCATCGTAATTCAGCCCGCAAATCCACAAATCGTCTATGTTCCCCAGTACAACCCGACGGTCGTATACGGCGCACCCGTCGCAACTCCCGGATACAGCACCGCCGCTTTAGTGACAACCGGCATTCTCGCCTTCGGTGCCGGAATCGCTGTGGGCGCAATGATGAGCGGCGGTTGTTGCAGCTGGGGATACAGTAGCTGGAACTGCGGCTGGCACGGCACCGCGGTGGTGTATCACGGCGGGGCGTACTACGGCAATTCCGCCTGGCATGGCGGCTACTACGGCACCTCCACTTCCGCTTACGGGGCCTACGGCTCCGCCCACTACAGCCAAGGCTACAACCCGTCGACCGGAACCTACGCGCGTGGCGCGTCAACCAGCACCGCCTACGGTACCCAAAAAGTCGGACAAGCCTACAACCCAAGTACCGGAGCCTACGGCGCCACCCATCAAGGTTCGAATTCGTATTCGAACTGGGGAAGCTCGACGGTCTCGAAGAATGGACAATCCGCCTACTCACAACACTACTCGGATGCCCAAGGGTCCGTGGGATCGGTCCAGGGCTCCAACGGAGGCAAAGCGGTTGGCGGCACCGGCGCGTACAACAGCGCCGCGGCTGGCGAGACCGCAAACGGCAACAAGTATGCCACTGCCAACGGGAATCAATACAAGAACACCGGCAGCGGCTGGCAGAAAAACGACAACGGAAGCTGGAACAATGTCAGTAAGCCGAGCGGATCGAGTTATCAGAACACGCCGCACGGCTATGGGCAGCAGGATCACAGCGGCGGATCAGCCTTCAGCGGCTCGGGCGGCGGAGGCTGGGACTCCAGAGCAGCCAGCTCTCGCGGTTGGCAGAGCCGTGGCGGCGGTGGAGGCTGGGGTGGCCGAAGGTAATTTCCGCCGTTAGTCAGTAACCAGGAATGAAAGAGTTCGGAGGACTGGGTATGTTGCAATTGCTAAGACACCGCAAGATCAATTCCCTACACGGGTGGATGTTGTTCACTCTTCTCGCGATCATCCTTTGCCTCTCTTCGTGCAGTAAGCCCCAGACTCCGCCTGCTTCTGCAGCAGAAGCCAAAACGTTCGCTTCCCCCGACGAAGCCGGCAAAGCACTCCTGGCCGCAGCGCAATCGGGTAATCAGGATGCCATCTTCGCCATCTTCGGCCCGGAATCGAAGCAACTCATCGCCTCCGGCGATCCCACCCAGGACAAAGAAACCGTCGACGCTTTTGTTGCCGCATATAACACCATGAACCGCTGGCGCAAGATGGACGACAAATCACAAATCCTCGTGCTCGGCGTTGATAATTTCCCCTTCCCCATTCCGCTGAAACAGAATGGCGATGGGCGCTGGTACTTTGATACCGCGGCGGGAAAAGACGAAATCCTCGCCCGCCGGATCGGCCGCAACGAACTGGCCGCGATAAAAATCTGTGGCGCGCTGGGGGAAGCCCAAGCCGCCTACCACTCGCAGCCTCACGATGGCGCCAAGCAATACGCCCAGAAGTTCATCAGCGACGAAGGTAAACAGAACGGATTGTACTGGAATGCAGCCGAAGGACAGCCCCAGAGTCCTCTCGGACCCTTGGCGGCATTCGCGACCACCGAAGGATACACCGTGCAGCCGAACGCACACCAACCCTTCCACGGATACTTTTACCGCATGCTCACCAAACAAGGCGCACAAGCCAGAGGCGGCGCGAAGGACTACATAGTGAATGGCAAAATGACCGGCGGCTTCGCCTTCGTCGCATATCCGGCGGAATACGGCAACTCGGGCGTCATGACCTTCATGACCGATCAGGACGGCGTACTGATCCAAAAGGATCTGGGCAAGACCACGACAGAAACCGCAACCGCCATGACCGAGTTCGCTCCCGACGACACCTGGACCATCGTAGTCCAATAACTCCGCTAACCAAGGGGGGTGCCCCATCCTTCCGTGTTCTTCGCCGAGAATGGGACGCGAACTTTTACTTCTGATCCTTCTGCAACTGTTGGTTAAGTTTCTTCTGATCGCACAGCTGCGCCGAGATGTCCTGCCCTTGATAAGGAGGAAGTTTGTTCTGATAGGCCTTGCATAACTCCAGAATGTAGTTCACGTCATGCTCCGACTTGGCCTTGTCCGCCGTCAATGCCGGCGCTGCCGCTTTCGATTTTGCCGACGCCGTCAAAGGAGTAAAACTCGGCAACGCTCGTTCCTCTGCCGCGACCGGCACTTGCACCAGCGCCTGCCCCGGTTTTTTCTTCGCAGCCATCGCCGCGGAGAACGATCGCATCCCCGCAGCATTCTGCTCCCCTAACTGCTGTTTGGCCTGGCGCAAATATTCTTCTGCACTCTCGGCCTCATTGGGAGCAGCCACAGCGGCTCGCTTGACCAACCCCACCGGAGGCGCGGTGCAGGCGGGCGCAGGAAAGTTGTTCCAGTGCAGGTGAATCTCGAGTTCCGCATAGGCCAGCGTTTGTTCGGGAGAGGGCAGAGTGAAAGTCACCACAGGCCCGCGTCCCTGCCAATAGCTCACCGTGGGAAACGCAATATTCGAACCGGGCGTGGCGAACATTTTGTTCATACCCGGAATCAAAGTCGCTCCGCCGCTGCCCGGATCATCCACCAGCAGAATGCTGAGCTGGTTATTCGGAAAATTGACCAGGTGACGGTACTGGCTGCAATAGCCCCCCGTCCCCCAATTGCGCACGAAAAGAACCCAGGTGTTGTCGTTCGGATCGCTTTTGGTCTCGACCGCAAACGCCAGCACCGGATGTACCTCGCTCTTGCAACCGTGCTCGCAGTCGAGCCCAAATATTCCCACCACGGCCGCCCGCGGATTCACCGCCGGATTCCCCGGGTTTAGCAACGCACCGATCTCCGCCTGGCGGCTTTGCTGGCCATTGTCTTCCAGATCCACCTGTTCCCTGACCGCCGTCCACGTCGGCAAGTCGGCGTTCTCCAGGGTCTCGGCAAAATCAAATTCCAATCCGATGAACTGCCCGTTGTTCTTGGTCAACCCCGACCGCTTGGGATCAGGCGGAAACAGCCGGAAATTGTAGTCATCATCCGGTGTGTGCCCCTCCCAGTCCACGCAACCCTGCTGCGTCGCCACAATCCAGTCGGCGTGGCCGTCGAACGGAGCCGTGAAGTTTCCAATTTTGCAAATCACGCTGTTGGGAAACAGTGGTGGATCCTTAACAATGCCCTTGTTCTCCGTGCACTTTCCCGCATACGGGTCCAGTTCGCAGGGATAAGGGCGCGGTCCCTGTTCCCGCGGAGGAATCTCATTCTGTATCTTCTCCAGCCCCCAGTACGGATCGAGCGGTCCTCCGTTCGCATCCTGCTTATCCCACACCAGCGTGAAGTCCTCCTTGGGCTGTGGAATCGAAGGAGCATTAGGAACCGGCTGCCAGGCGTGAGGACGATGACACGCCACGTTCGTGGATACACATAAGGCCCAGAGAAACAGCGGCGAGATCAGCTTCCGAAGAGTTGTCATATTCCCTCCAGATCAAAGCATCGAGTCGGGATCTCCAGTCTTTCGGCGGCGAACGAAGACACGGCAAGGCTGTTGGCAGCGCCAGCAAGTCGGTCCGATTCTCTCCATCGATCAAAAATCACCGCACGGAGACAAATAGCCTGGAGCCCAGAGGGAAGGACCTGATAATAGTCTCGAGTTTGTCCGCCGTCAAGCGAACGCGGGACAGGGAGGAACGGTGCAGGAAAATACCCCCAGGCACTCAAATCGTACGGCAACAAAAGGGGGTGCCCCATCCTTCCGCGCTCTTTGCGGAGGATGGGTCGCGAACATTTCCACGAGTCGCAGCGTCAACCCTAGAAAAGACGGGGAGTGCCGTATCGACGACGCCGTATTCCGACGTTTTCAGCACATTTGCTCGGTTCTGGTTTCCGCCTCGTTCATAGGGTTTCTTAAAGCCCGAATTACTCTGAAATCTCGCTTCGGACTCATGGCACAAGCCGAAAAGCGCGTTTTTGGGCAGAGCGATACACGCCAAAATCTCGCCGGTCCAGGGTGAAGATCGTGTCAATCCCTTCGCGGTCGGCCAGGTAAATCAGCGCCGCGTCGGCCAGTTGCGGACGGATGTCCTGGTACTGCTTCATGACTTCGGCAATGGCACTGGCCTCTGCTCCGGCCAAGGGAAGAAGTTCCAGAAAGCCGCCGGGCTTCTCGGAAAAGCAGCTTCGTAGAAGCCGCTGGATGGCGGGCGGATGCGACCGCAACAGCCACACTGCCTCGGTGATCACCGGCCAGCAGGAGAATAGAGGGCCGGGCAATTGCTGCAGGGCTTTGACGCAGGCGGCGTGGTGCTCGTCCGCGCCGGAGAGAATGGCAACCAGCGGGCCGGTGTCCACCAGTACGCGCCGCTTCACTTGGACTTCCCAAAACCTTCCAGGTGGCGGGGATTTGTGCTGAGGTCTTTTGCCGGAGACTTCGGGCCACGCCCGATGCAGCCAATCAAGCCCGCTTCTTCGGCCAGTTCATAGGCCGGCCGCGCCTCGGTGGGCTGTCCCAGATAGGTCTCCAGAGCTTCGCGGACGAGCGCCGACTCGGGCTGCCCTCGCATCCGCGAGCGATGGCGCAGGCGCTGCCCCAGCGTCTCCGGAATGCGAATAGTGATGCGGTTGGATGCCATGTCAGACATTATAGCACAAATGTCCGACAGGGCCTGAACTCCACGACCGGCGCGTGTAGGGCGGACACTCTTGTCCGCCGCAGTTGCTGTTGTGGTTGAGTCTGATTATTGGCGGGCCCAGCCTTTAGCTCTGCCAACCAAGAGGGTGCCCCATCCTTCCGCGTTCTTTGCGGAGGATGGGCCGCGGAACATTCCACGAGTCGCAGCGTCAACCCCAAGAAGGTGACAAACTTCAGCCGGTTGCGGATTCGAAGTGCGCACCCTCACGGCCCTCGGTGGCAGGGCTCGCACGTTTCCGGCAACATGCCATAAGCTTGAAGTCCCTCACCCGAAGCCGCAAAAAAGGCCGCCAAGAACTGGCGGCCATTTTCTGCGATCGGGACTTTCCCGAACTTAATCCCCCAAAACCGGTTCACCAACCTCCGGCTTGGGCTTGGAAGCAGTCAAAGCCCCCAACGGAATAAACCCGTTCTCCGTCACCACCGGCTTCTCCTGCAACACGACTTCGCGATAGAGAGCAGCCATACGCGCATTGTAAGCCGCATCGTCCTTCTGTGGGCCCCGCGCAGCCGCCTGTTTGGCGTCCCTCGCCCGCTTCTTCTCTTCGCCAGAGTTCTTGGCAATGCCCAGCTTATCGAGATCGTGCTGCTCTTCGTTGGTCACCAGCTCATCCTTAAGCAGCAGGGAGTGCGCCGTCGATTCCATCTTCACGTTCTTTCCGCCCGCGAAGATCTCATGCCGACCATGCTCCTCGTACCACTTGGTCAGCGTAGCCGTCATGTGCATCTTCTCGATAATGTTCCGCCAGCCCACGCCCGTGTTGTAAGCGCAGAACGAAATCTCTCCCTCCTGCGTGGCATAAGGAATAATGCACTGCTCCGTCCGCCGGAAATCGTAGTTGAACAGATCCTGAAACCACATCCCCGCGATAAACAGGAAATTCCACCGGTCTTGCCGCCGCTTCATCACATCCTCAATCGTCCGGTCCGGACCAACCTTCCCGTAATTCTTCCCGGTAGCGTTGAAGTTCTTATCGAACTTCTTCAAAAGATCCATCAACTTGAAATGCGTAGGCGACTGGAACGGATCGTAGTTCTTCATCAAACACAAAGCCATCCCCACAATCGTAAGAAACTTCCCCCGCGCCGCATCGTTAACTTTCTGAATGTCCTTAGCCAGCTGATCACCTTTAAGAAAAGCCGTAACCGGAACCGCCTCCCGAGTCTCCTTATCGATCATCACAGCCATCCCCGTCCCACAATTCGGATGGCAGCCGCAGGAGAGCTGGCCCCAGTTGTTGTTTTTGTCTTCTACGTGCATTAAATCGGCCCAATCGGAGAACGTGCCCATGAAGGAGATGGGGAACCAGTCGCGGGATGGCTCGCCCAGGCCGGTTTGATTTTTTACGTCGTGGGCTAAGTGGGAGAGGGTGTAGCGCTGGGCTTCGCGGCGGTCATCCGTGACGGCTTCGTCGCGGCCGGTGAAGCTTACTGGCTGGAAGGATAAAAAGCCGATTCGCTTTGGGTTATCCAGGGCGAACTTGATTATTCTTCCTACTTGCTCGTTGTTGATGCCGTTTACGATGGTCACTACCGGGACGATTTCTACTCCGGCGGTGTGCAGGTTCTCGATCGCTTTCAACTTTACGTCGAACAGGTTGCCGACTTTGCGGTGTGCGTTCGCGGCGTTGCCAATTCCGTCGAATTGCAGATAGGCGTAGCGCATTCCGGCTTCGGCGGCCTGCTGGGCGAACTCCAGGCTCTTGGCGAATTCGATTCCGTTGGTTGCGGCTTGCACGCTGTTGTATCCGACTTTGCGGGCATAGCGCACGGCGTCCAGGAAGTACGGCGACAAAGTTGGCTCGCCGCCGGAGAACTGCACTGACATCTGCCGCTTCGGTTTGATCGTGATGGCATTGTCGAGCATGGTCTTAATGTCTTCCCAGCTCAACTCGTGGACGAAGCCTACTTGGTTCGCGTCCATGAAACACGGGTCGCACATCATGTTGCAACGGTTGGTGAGGTCGATGGTGAGCACCGAACCGCGTCCGTACTTCACCGTGCTCGACCCGTGATGGTGCAACTTCTCATCGTTATGCGCAACGATGTCGCGGCCG
>DATHPO010000242.1:0-7368 GCA_035483835.1 Terriglobales bacterium | reverse complement strand
GGGCAATTCCCGCTAATACATCCGGCACGACTGCAAGATGTTTCTCGAAGCAGTCAGGCCGAAGGTGTGCGTAGCGGCGGATCATCATTTCCGATCCGTGACCGATCCATGCTTTGATCGTTCGAGCGGGATATTGCTCTCCATCAAGGCTGTCACTCGATAGTGACGAAAGGCGTGCATCCCGGCCATCGGGATTTCCAGCTCTCGCAGGATCGGATGCAGACCCCATTTGAGCACGTTGCTATTTCGGAGCGGGCGGTGTTTGCCCCTGTAAGCGCGGCACGGAAAAACAAGGCCCGTTGTCCGTCCGCCTCGGTGCGTTGCCGCGCGGCCTTGAGCAGGTCGAGTATTTCCTGGGGCGTGAGAATGATCATTCGACTGCGCTTGCGACATTGTACGGACTTTCTTAACGGGCATGGGAATTACGGCAAGGTTTGTCATGGATCCTTCCTTGGATTTTCGGGATTCGAACTGCCGGGAGGTTCAACTTCGACGGGTAATCGTTCAGCGGTGACCTTCAGTTAAAGGGTTTCGAGCTCGTTTTCTCCTTTCGTTGCGGAATCGGTTTCTGCTGCGGCCTTGCCGAGAGTGTAGTCGGCTGCCTTCTGCGCTTGCGATGCGGCTGAAACAATCAAGCGGGAATCCGATTTGAGTTTGTTGATCCAGGTCTGCAGGTAGGCCGCGGAGTTACCGAGCGTCCGCGATTCGATTCCGGCGACACCGCAGAGCATCGCTGCACCCATCTCGGCGATCAGTTCTTCTTTCGAGTAATCCTCACTGCCGAATGGGTTGTGGTTCATGATCCCTTCGCGGCCTACGCGGGAAGGGTGTCCGGTCGAGTGCGTTATTTCGTGGAAGAGCGTGGAGTAATACTCTTCGGCAGCGTGGAATGCGGACCTGGCCGGCATGCCGACTGTATCGGTCGAAGGCCAGTAGCAGGCCCGTGCTTCCTGCGTGAATCCCGGCGGATTCGGCATGGAGTTGACAATCGTTTCGCAGTGTTCGAGAGGATTGATCTCGCGGACTGGGTCGGGGGACGTGATTCCCTCACACTGCTCCAGGTTGAAGACGGTGTAGTAGCGCAACAGAATCGACTTGTGATTTTCTGTTTCCTCTTTCTCCTGATTCTCCCTTCGGTATTCGCTGATCTTCCAGAACACTACCTTGCACCCGCGTTGCCCTTTCCTCACCGTTCCGCCCAGCGCTTGGGCTTGACGATAGGTAACCCAGTACCGGGAGCCGCACCCCTGCGAGGCGAGAAGGAAAATGTTGATCCCTCGATATTCCTTCCTGCCGACAAGGTTTGCAGGGGTCTCGGTGCGCCAAGGTTTGCGCCAAGGCGCTACACCTGATTTCAATTGCTTGATGATGGATTCGGTGACGATTTCATATGCGGTCGACATTTGCGTATTGCTCCTTTTCGTGTGGATTTGGTTCGATCGAACGGGTCGGACAATCGGGCTTAATTGAGGGAACGACTCTAGCGAATTGCTTTTAGAACGCGGGAAGACCGGTTCGCAGTGGTCGGAGACGCGACCGATTTGGAAAGCTACCTGACTTCACAACGAGGATACGTTGGGCGGAGGAGAAGAGGAGGAATCAGAACAACCCGGATATCCGGTACGCACGAAGCTTCCAAAGGTCCCCTACCTGAAAGAAGGAGAAGGCCAGCTCATGACTGGCCTCCTCCCATTCGGTTTACCTCACTCTCGTATTGCCTGGCTCGAGGACAACGTAAGCCTGCGCAATCCAAGTCTCACGTATGAACCTGCAGAACGAGCTGGCAATTTCTATCCGGTTAAAGGCCATGGATTTCTGCTGGTCATGAAACCAGATAGGGCTACGGCGAGGAAGTGATCGCGATCGAATCGATCGTTATCAACGCGAAGCGCAGCTGCTATACAACACGAATCTGTCTCCAGGGCTTGCATGTTGGTGCGACTTGGTTCTCCTTGTACGGCGTATTTGTTGTTCGTCTCTTCTTTCTGGTACGCATCGCGCAGGGCCGAGGCGATGAGGATGTAGTCTTTCCTGGTCATGCTTCGGCCTCCGCCGGCATCGCTTCTAACGCCAGCTCAGCACGAACTACGCGCAAGTAGTCATCAGTCGGATCAAAGACCCTCCGACAGATGCCAATACCTCCTTGTGTTTGCAGTCCCGTCCATGTTCCGGACACGGCCGATAACAGATCACGGAATAGCAGGAATGACTCCGCCTCTTCCATCCCTTCTGGTCCCGGCCAGGCCAGGTCTCCACAAAAGAGTCATCGGCGTCAGGATCATCTTCGAGCTTGAATTCCATGCCCTCCGAGAGATCTGCAGTGTGGCGCGATGCTGCAGATGTCCCCGTGCAGTGCGTAGCAGCTGACGGTTAGCTTGTCGGCTCTGATCCTCACGAAACCCTCCGAATCAGGTAGTCGTGGGCATCGGCCGTGTTATTGGCTACTGTTGGCGTCAACAGCATAGACTTCTCCTTTGTCTTGAATTTGAACTACGCTCCTTTCTTTGTGCATAAACGCAGAAAGACCCACCGGGGCTCGAAATGTCCTAGGCAAATCGAGTTGGTGGGTCTAACTAGGTGTCTATCCGATTAGAAGTCTTAGCCTCGCGTGTTGCGTCCTGCCTCAGCTGGAAATCGAGTGAGCGTTCTTCCGTTACGATAACGGAGCGAACACAAACTAATCGCCCTTCTGGACGCGGACGGAACCGTCCGGCTGTGGAAATTCATAAACACGAGTTCCATCCCTACCCAATACCCGTGGCCATCTCAAGATACCGACAGAAAGCGTTGACGAGCTGCATTTGGCGTGGGTTCTTGCATTGAACCTCGAACAAAGCCGGGTTGGCGACCAGCACAGCAACACATTGGGCGCGCGAGATGGCAACGTTGAGCCGGTTCAGACTGTACAAAAATTCCATCCCTCTTGGTGCGTCTTCGGGTGTTGAGGTTGCCATGGAGTAGAAAACAACCGGTGCTTCTTGTCCCTGAAACTTGTCAACCGTACCGACCCTCGCTCCTGCGGGAAGCCTCCGGGCTAGCGCTGATACCTGAGCGTTGTAGGGCGCCACGAAAAGGATATTTGCAAGCCCAAGAGGGAGCGTTTTGCCCTTCTTCGATGTCCACGTCGCACCGTTCCGTAAGAGTTCGTCGACCATGCCGGCCATTCGATCAACCTCTTCCGGGGATTCATTCTGGTTTCCGGTGTGTTTGATCGGAATAAAGCGCAGCCCTGTGCCATCGAGAGAGCCCTTCGCGTTCACCCGCTGTTTCTGGTTCTCCGGGCGAGCTCGAAGCCGTCCATCGTAGAAAGCTTCCGAAGTGAACGCACAAATATCGGGATGTAGTCGCCACGTTTCCGCCAGAAAGATTCCCTGTTCTGGACCGATCGTCGCATGGCCGTTGAGCAGATGAGCTAGAGTCGAGACATCTGCTCCGGGCGGATGAACGCCTTGCTGAGGCTGATCAAGCTGCTGTGGATCCCCGAGCAGGACAACACTTGTCGCGGCTTGCGCGATTGCGAGAACATTGGCCAGCGACATCTGGCCCGCCTCGTCTACGAAAAGTACGTCCACCGCACTAGCCATTTCAGGACGCGCCCACAGCCAAGCGGTTCCGGCTGCTACCTGAGCTTTTCCGGTACGCAAGGCATCAAGAACTGCTTCATTGTCGTTTACCTGCTTCACCATCGGATTTGGGCAACCGTCGCAATCGTTCGGTTTCTGCACAATTCGAACCGGGACGCCGGCTGCGTTTGAAGCCCGACATATTTCACCCAGCAGATTGCTGATGACTTTGTGGCTGACGGCTGTGATGCCGATACGCCGCCCTTGTTTCACGAGTTTGACAACCATGCGAGCCCCGCTATATGTCTTGCCCGAGCCAGGCGGACCTTGAATCGGGAGCACCGATGGATTCCGAGCCAGGGATTGCAAAAGATCCCTTGCGGGTTGCGTTAGTCGCTCTTGCTCGTCAATCAACCTCTGCGCACCACTAATGGTTTGAGGAGGGCGTCGAAGTAGTAGGCTTCGTGCGGCCTCGAATCGACCAGGACCCACCATTTGGTTATCGGCGACCCAGGATCCCAGTCGCAAGAGGCTACAACTCAAGACTCTTGAATCCATGATGTCGAACGGAATGAGGGCGGTCGGATGCGGAACGGGAGATGACGCACTCCTCTTGATGTCAATCGTTAGGTTGCGCTCGTCGATGTCGACGACTTCACCGACTCCTTTTTGCGTTCTCGGATCGCGCACGTCAAGCGCGCGATCGATCGAGTGATCCTGAATCGGGAACTGGTATCGGTAAATAATCGACCTTTTGACTCTCCCAACTTCTCCGATATAAACAAGTCCTCCCAATGCGCTCTTGTCCTCTAGTAGTTCATCATCGGAAAGCTCGCATAGGCGGAAGTACTCCCACCAAGCAGACTTGTCCTCTCGGCGGTGCCATTCGAGCATTTGAGCGAGCAGCCAGCGCGCTCGCTGTTCGCAAGTCCATTCTGTTTCGTCCGCCGGCAAACAATCGAGGAGCCGAGCCATAAGGGCTCGGACCTGTTCGAGCTGTGTTGCTAAGTCTTCGCCGGCCTGGCCAGACGAGTGTGCAGGACGCGGCAAGGCTATCCCGATGTTTGTCTCCAATTCACGGCGCCGATCCTCCAGCCAATTCCGAAGCCGTAGTGTCGACAGGCAATCGTCTCGGTTGTAGCCTTCAACAGTATTTACAATTTCTCCCGCTGCTTCTTGTCCCTCCCCGAACGCGAGAACGTCTTCGAACGATTGAATTGCGAGAGTGGCCTGCCGTAATGGGACGGCTCGTGTGAAGTTGTAAAGAGGCTCGAGCCTCTTGATCGAATAGCTTTCGATCGACGCTCGCAGGCCCTGACGGACAACGCGGTGCAGGTCAACAAAAACGCCCGCCCTCAGAAGCTGATCAACCTCATCTACACAAGTGCCGTGTTCTCCCGCTAAACGCTTAATCGCCGTGGGTTCGTATGGGGCGTAATGGAAGATGTGCATATCGGGATGCCGGCTCAGCCGTTGGATCACATCCATGATGAATTTCTCGAACGCCCTTTTCTCTGCCGCGCGGTCAAATGACCAGAGCGATTCATACAAGGGTTCTGCGCTCGATTGGTCAGGCAACGTGACGATCCCAAACAAGTACTCCAGACCCTGGTCGAACGCATAAAGGTCTCCTTCGAGATCGAGGAAAACGTCAGCCACTGACGGGGGAGGCAGGGCTGCAAGACCTTTTCCTGGTTCTACCGGCAATAGCAGTTCGTAAATAAGGCGGCTTTCTGTCCGCCCCTGGAATTGAAGACGTGCTTGTTCGTGGATGCGCAGGAGAGCTGCATCGCCGATGCCTTCGATCTTTGGCACAGGAGGCAAGGACAGCGCGGCGAGACGAGCGAGAGTGGCTACGTCGCGGCTAACCAGCTGCTTCCGCTGGTGCCGAGTGATCCCTGCAACCAGGCACAGGTTGTCATCGTCCCGCCATCGCTTGTCGCAGACGGGGAACCACGAGCACACGTCGCAATGCTCGACGGGGTCAGGATAGCTATTCGGTACGACGGTAAGGGCTTGGTCGTAATCGCGCCTGACTTTACGAAAGTAGGCAATATAGTGCCGAACCGGGAACTTCTCCGGCCCCCTTCCGCCACCAAGCACTACATGCATAAACTCAGGCGCGATGCCTTGGATGTTTGCAAGGAAGTCCGAATAGAAGCAGAGCTGAATGATTGCTCCTGCTTTGGTGGAGCGTGCGAGCTTGGTTTCGACCACCTCGTAAGACCAGGGGCCAAGAAGACTGGGCGTGCCGACGCGCACAAGAAAATCAGGACGACCCCTCCAGGATTCCCCCTGAAAGACCGCTTGATAGATGACGGCAACGCCCCTGCGTAGAGCCTCGAGCGTCTCGGCAGCAGTCTCAGTGCGTGCTATCTCTGTCGGAATCTCGCCGATTTCGGCGGCCCGCTGTTTAGCCAAAGAATGCAAGTATGCTTGCTCGTGCTGAAGTCCGAGTCTTCTAAGCAGCTCAATCCCTGGGTCGTGGAAGAATGGTTTGCGGATCTTCCCCTCTGCTTCTTCACGGTCAAGTGAGGTTAGGTGTCGGCAGGCTAGAAAATTTGCGATGTCAGTTGCGGAGAACATTATTGTGCCGTTGGACTTTCAGCGTACTCCGTGGGTTCTGCGGTTTCTGCGGTTTCTGCGCGTTCCAAGGGGCTTGCCTAACAATCTCGGAAGCCATTCGGAAACGCCAGGATCATACCCCCTCTCAAATATTGTCGCAGTAGTGAATTCATTGAAAGGTTCCAAGTACCCGCATAGCAGGCCCACCAGGGGCATCAGACAGAAGGAGGCACAGGGCGTCCTTGGACTGGACGCCATCAGCATGTAACCTGTCTTGGCTTTGGACTGCGCAAAATCGAAACTTCTGATTTTCACTCGCGCCAATTACTGCGATGATCATTAAGAGTCTGCCCCAACAGAAGAACTCTGTGCCTCAGATCGCTTGAGAGCTCAAGGAGTCTTGCGAACCAGCGAGGGCGGCATTACGTTGACGATGAAAATCGCGGGGTGAGGAATCCAAGGTGCCCAGACGCTTAATCGGTATGATTGCGGTGATTCAGTCCGTTCTCTGTTTGACGCATCTTTTCCTCTTTGAGACGTGGGCATTTTCGCCCAAAGGGGAGCACATCCCGGGGACGTTCTGGATCAAGCTGGCACTTGCCTTTCTGTCGGTGAGCTTCGTTGCCGCATCTCTACTCGCATTCCGCTACACCAACGCCGCTCTGCGCGCGTTTTACAGGGCCGCCGCGATTTGGGTAGGGCTGCTGACCTTCCTCGTTGCCGCTGCGGTTTTCTCCTGGATTATTTTCGGAATAACGCGGCTAGGCGGGTTGGACGTGAACTTCCATCGAACCGTGGAATTGCTGTTCGGTGCTGCAACGGTGGCCGGACTCTACGGAGTTTTCAATGCGAACTGGACGCGGATCACGCGAGCGACCGTACGACTGGCAAACTTGCCGGCGGCCTGGCGCGGACGAAAAGCCGCGCTGGTCAGCGATGTGCACCTCGGGCATGTGCGAAACGGCCGTTTTCTGCGACGCATCGTCGCGAAGATTCTGAAGGAAGAGCCGGACGCGATTTTTATCGCTGGGGACCTGTATGACGGAACGGCCATCGATGCGCGGCGCGCAGCGGAGCCTTTGAGCGAGCTGGTGGCGCCGCATGGCGTGTATTTCGTCGCGGGAAATCATGAGCAATTTGGTGACGACAGCAAATATCTGCACGCTATTGCGGCGGCCGGAGTTCGCGTGCTCAGCAATGAGAGAGTGGAAGTGGACGGTTTGCAGATTGTTGGCGTACC
>DATHPO010000241.1:0-3465 GCA_035483835.1 Terriglobales bacterium | reverse complement strand
GCCAAGAAAACCAAATACGGACCGCAGATACGGCTCCACGAAATTGAACGAGGCCATCCGCGTCTGGGCGTCGTAGATCCCACCCGTTGCGATGATGAAGGTTGCCTTCTTGCCGGTGATCAGGCCCTTCGGCCCTTTCTCGCTGTAGGAAAAGGTCCTGCCCACGCGCGCAATCTGGTCAATCCAGAGCTTGAGAACCGAAGGCACGCCAAAGTTATGCATCGGCACTCCGATGACGTACTCATCGGCCTGCTCCAATTCGGCGAGCAGCGAGTCGGAGAGCGAAAGCAATTCCTTCTGCTGCGGAGTGCGGGCCTGTTCCGGCGTATAGACGGCGCCGACCCATTCCAAATTGATTGGCGGTATGGCCGTTGCGTTGAGGTCTCGGTCAATGACCGTTCCATCCGGGTGCGCAGCCTTCCATTGCGTGACGAACGCAGCGGTTAGTTCGCGGGAGACTGACCGGCCGTAAAGTGGGCTGGAATCAATATGAAGTAGTGTCGACATTGATAATTCCTCCTGCACGACATATGATTAATAAGCGACATATGTCGATTCAAGAAAATAAACAAGTGTCGCTTTAGTCCGTAAAGGCGTATGCTTTCATCAATATAGAAATGGCCCAGCTCCTCCAACCCGAGGCAGAAATGACGGATCCGCGCATCCTGCGCAGCCGCCGCATGCTCATGGAAGCGTTAGCCAGGTTATTGAATCAAAAGGAGTTCGCTGACGTCTCTGTGCAGGAGATCGCTGACGAGGCCACGTTGAATCGGGCCACCTTCTACCTGCACTATGCGGACAAGAACACGTTGCTGCACGCCATGACGGAATTCCGCTTCCGCGATCTGATCGAGCGCCGAGCCATAACTTTTACCGATTGCAATGGAGCATTGCGCGCGATCGCACTCGGCGTGTGCGACTATCTTGTGGAGAGCACTGGTTGTCCCACCCAGTTGTCGCGGATGGCGCTCGAAAGCTCGATCATTCCCATCGTTGAGGATATGTTCAAGGAAGGACTTGCGCATCATGGGATGGCTCCCGGTGCGGACACGTCACTCCCCGCGACCACCGCTGCCTGGGCCGTTTTTGGAGCCGCACGCCGCTGGTTCCAGACTCCCAATCGCATTCCCGCCCAAGAGATGGCAGCCAGGATTGAAACCCTCGTGAGCCCGATTCTTTTCGGCGCCTCACAATAGCAGAGCGGAGAACAACTAGTGGCAGGCGGTATCATCGTGTAGGAGAGATGATTTCGGCGTCTTGCCTCTGCCTTGTCGCGACACAGGCCGGGCGATCGCTGTTTCCGCCGCATCAGAATCTTAAAATTCTTTGCACTGACCAGTTCTTTTTCGGGTTGCGCATCCAATCCTGAGTTTGAGAAGCTTCTCCAGAATATCCGGGGGTGGCTTGATAGAGGAGGATGAATGGCGCAGGTATGGTTAGTGACCGGCAGCTCTCGTGGTCTGGGTCGCGCAATTGTTGAAGCGGGCCTGGCTGCGGGCAATAAAGTGTTGGCGACAGCTCGGGACGTTAAGTCGCTGGCTGATCTGTCGGAACGACATGGAGATCAGGTCAAGCTCTTCGCAATGGATGTGACCGACGAAGCAGCAGCAGCAAACGCGGTAATGGCGGCGGTCGATGCATTTGGCTCGCTGGATGTGGTCATTAACAATGCGGGATATGGCAATCTTTCGTCCGTCGAAGACACGCCTCTGTCGGAATTCCGGGCACAGATAGAAACGAACCTCTTTGGAACGATTATTGTGACGAAGGCAGCTCTTAAGTATTTTCGCGAAAAGAAAGCAGGCCACTTCATTCAGTTTTCATCAGTGGGCGGAAGGATTGGCCCTCCGGGACGTGGGCCTTATTCGGCGGCGAAGTGGGGTGTCGAAGGCTTCTCCGAGGTGCTTTCGCGCGAAGTGGCACCGTTCGGCATCAAAGTCACCATCGTTGAACCGGGTGGCTTTCGCACAGACTTCGCGGGCAGTTCCACAGAACTTAGCGAAGGTCATCCTGAATACGATTCGACGGTTGGAGCTACCGCAAGATTTCAGCGGAACTATAACGGCAAGCAGCCTGGTGACCCCAAAAAGGCGGCTCAGGCGATCGTCCAGTTGACGCAAGAACGGAACCCTCCGTTGCGACTATTGCTCGGCAGCGATGCGTACGCCGCGGTGGAGAAGAATGATCTTGCGCGATTAGAGGAAGCACGAATTTGGAAGAAACTCAGCGTCTCCACCGATTTTGAGACGCAGTGAAGAAGTAGCAAACATTAAGCAAGAGAATCCGAACCGCGCGAAAGTGGCCAATGGTTCGACTTGGACTGGATTCTTTCCTTCTTCGTCTCACTTGACGATCAGATTGCGCGAATCAACTGCATGAAGGCTTCAATCTTCTTCGTAATTCGCGCCCGGTCGGGACCGAGGTTCTGCTCCAGGCAAATTCCGCTAAAGAACGTGACGATCAAGCCAGCGAGGGAATCATTATCGTCACGAGATCCACGCGCTGCAGCTACCCGACACCGTTCTGGTCCGCGATGCAATTGATTTTAGCTCCTTTCGGAGGATGAACTCCGCCGCCGCAGCAATGGAGGTCTCATTGGTAACGTCGAACTGGAGGGCGTGAGCATCAGTTCCGATGCCTTCGCCGCCGTTTTCCCATGCTCGAAGTTGCGCGACCCAACCAGCACAGTGACGCCGTTCGCCACGAGTTCTTTTGCAACCTGAAGTCCGACTCCTTGGTTGGTCCCGGTGACCAAGGCGATGCGTTTGTGTTGCATATTGTCCACCTTATTATAGGCAACGCCTGTCGCTCACGATGCGACTGTGGTCAGGACTTCGGGGTACCGCATGCGCTCAAGATCTGCAATTAAGCCGGGTCCTGTCGGGTTCCAACCAAGTTTCTTCCGTGTTTGCGCACTGGTGGCGGCAAGATCGCTGCCGGCGAATAGGCTTAACCACCCAAAGTGAGTCTGCGCTTCTTCCGGCGATAGAGAAACCGCTGGCACCTTCAATCCTTTAGTAATCGTTTCTGCGATATCCCGCACGGCCACGCCTCCTTCGGCAACGGCATGATACTTTGCTCCAGTCTCGCGCTTTTCCAGTGCAAGCCTGTAGAGATGTGCCACATCCAGAACATGGCCTGCTGCCCAACGGTTGCGTCCCTCCCCTACATAGGCAGATACACCTTTTTCCCGCGCCACTGCGATTAGATAAGTGACAAGCCCAGCCTTATTCGTGTCGTGAACCTGGGGAAGACGCATGACCGAAGCGTTTACGCCCTTGGCAACCAGACTAAGAGCCGTCTGTTCCGAAACACGCGGGAATAGGAAGTCCGGCGGTATGTCATTGTCTTCCGTTGTAACCTGACCCGGTGCTGCCAATCCGGCTAGCCCCGTTGTGACAAGGAGGGGCCGATCAGAACCGGCAAGCACGGAACCCAGGGCTTCGATCGCACGTTTGTCGATCT
>DATHPO010000240.1:0-23418 GCA_035483835.1 Terriglobales bacterium | reverse complement strand
TCGGCGGGCGTTTCGCGCTCTGCACGAGGCAGGGTGCTTCGTGATTCCGAATCCGTGGGACGTCGGCTCTGCGCGGTACCTGCAGCAGCTCGGATTCCCCGCGCTGGCGACGACCAGCGCGGGCTACGCGTTCTCGCAGGGGCTGCCTGACTCCGAAGGTGCGCTCACTTGCGAGCGCAACCTGGCATACATTGCTGATATCGCGGGCGCTGTCGATGTTCCGGTCAATGCGGACTTCGCGTCCGGCTACGGAGCTACACCCCAAGATGTGGCCGATAATGTGACGCGCTGCATCGCGGCCGGCGTCGCGGGCCTGTCGATCGAGGATGCAACCGGTGATCCATCGACCCCGCTTTATGAGCTTCCTCTCGCCGTCGAGCGTGTGCGCGCTGCGCGCCAGGCGATCGATCAGTCCCGTGCCGACGTCCTGCTGACGGCTAGGGCAGAATGTTTCCTTGTCGGCCATCCGGATCCACTTCGCGAGTCGGCCCGGCGTCTGCAGGCATTTGCTGAGGCGGGGGCGGACGTGCTATTTGCACCCGGCCCCCACGATCCCACGGCGATCAAAGCGCTCGTTGACGCGGTTCGGCCGAAGCCGATCAACGTCCTGGTGGTTCGGGACAGTGGCTTGAGCGTCGCCGACATAGCGGCTCTCGGCGTGCGACGTATCAGTGTCGGCGGCGCGTTGGCTCTTGCTGCATGGACCGGTTTCACGCGTGCAGCCCAGAAGTTGAAGTCGGAAGGGAGTTTCGCAGGCTTCGCGAGCTTGGTGTCGTACTCCGACATCAACGGGTTCTTCGTGACCGACTACCGCACGCGGCAGTCTGACGGGCGGCGATCGGCGCAGTCACCAAGCTAAGTATTCAAGGAGGCTGCAGATGACAAAAGTGGTTAACGTATCGAACTCTGCTTCCTTCGAAGACGTGGCCGTGATGAAGTTCTTCGAGGCCTCAACCCGCAATCTGCTCGCACAGGAAGCGGCCGCTGGGGTGAGACATCACGTTGCTCTTTCAGTCGTGGGAACGGAGCGCCTGTCCGAAAGCGGGAAAAATCACGGCGAAGGCAAGCCCGACGCGGGCGGATGACCAATGAGGGAGTGAAAGCCTTCTTTCCTAAGAGGGAACAACGCGCGGCGCCGATGATATCGGCTGTAAGGTTTCCGAACAAACCGGTCGCAGCATGGCGCAAGTCGCACTCGCCTGGTTGCGCCATCAAACGGCGCCAGTAATCCCGATCATAGGAGCGCGGAAGGTATCTCAACTCGAGGATAATCTCGCCAGTTTGGATCTGGAACTCTCCGCCGAACGATTTGAAATCCCTCGATGGAGCAAGCCGAATCGCACCCGGATTCCCTCAGAGTATTTACGACAGAGAAATGGTTCGTGCAATTAGGTATGGCGGCACGTGGGATCGCTTGCTGCTCTAAGTGCGCCACTTCAGGCAGAATCGTGATCCAGAAGCCGGCGTTTAATCTCCCAGTTTACGGGCTACCCGGAAGTAATGCGTCAATCCAAGCACTGCAGAGCAGAACCTAAGACAGGTTTCCCGCTCCCGTAATGCATTCAAGGGGGCCGGTCATTCTCTGTGTCCCCAACGATTCGCTGTCACTGCTTTGCCGCGGCAGTAGCCACCCTCTCGAAGCCCTCCCAGCGTATCCTGTCCGCCCCAGTTCTCAATCGTCGGTTCAACACCTAAACACAGCCTATTCAGGCAAGAAAGGACGGCTTCATGCAAAACGGCAGCCTTAGCAGAGAGCAACGGAAGCGGAGCTCCGATGTTTGGTGCTACCGATGGTGGGAGTCGGGTCCAACCGGCAGGAGGATACACCGTCGAATCATTCTCGATACGGTAGAGCAACTTCATGATAAACGGGCAGCGAACCATGCGACGGTGGGGCTTCGAAGAGAAATCAACTCGCACGACATCCGCACGAAGACGACGTTGATGGCCGTGGCAGAGTTAGCGGACCATTTTCGTCAACGAGAGTTGCTTGACAGCAACATGCGGATTACCTACTCCACCAAAAAAGCGTATGCCAGCTACTTGACGAAATGGTTTGTGCCGCGCTGGGGACAGAACGCACTGCAGCATATCAAGGCCAGAGAAGTGGAGTTGTGGCTGGCGAGTGTGCAACGCGCACGAACCACGCGCGCGAAAATCCGCAATGTGATGAGTCTGCTATTCAACCATGCACGCCGGTACGATCTCTTCGATGGCAACCCTATCCAATGGGTGCGCCAAAGCGCCAAACGCCGTAGTGCTCCCAATGTACTTACGATTGGCGAGGTACGGCATTTATTGGAAGCGCTACCGCCGCGAGAAAGAATCCTGGTGTTCTTGGACGTAAGCACCGGACTGCGACAGAGTGAACTGTTCGGTCTGCAATGGCAGGATATTGATTTCGAAATCGGAGAGCTCAGAGTGACGCGATCGGTGGTAGGTCAGGTGGTTGGCACCTGCAAGACCGAGGCCTCGCAAAAGGCCATTCCACTTCACGAGGACCTGATCGAGGCCCTGAAGGGCTGGCGCCAACAGAACCCCTACAAGGAGGCGCAGGATTGGGTGTTTGCCAGTCCGAGTAGCGGTGGGAAAAATCCGTACTGGGGACAACAGCTGATGCGCCGGGACATCCGCCCGGTTGCCGAGAAGGTGGGGATCACCAAGCGCATCGGATGGCATACCTTCCGGCACACGTACTCCACATTTCTTCGGGCCGTGGGAAAGTGATGCAGGAACTGCTGTGGCACTCCACGATCCGTGTGACCTTGGATACTTACTTACACCCAGGCGGTGACAGCCGCCAAGCGTACAGCCCACACTGCTGTTGTCTCGCTGATTGTTGGAAATGGCGAATAGAAGCGGTCTAGGGCACGAAGGGGAGCGATCAACCCCCCTAGGCCGGGTTGAACGTAAACATTCTTATAAGGGAGCTGTGCGCGGAAATTGACGCCTCGCGCGGAATTTGTACCTTTTTGTGCCCACGCGAAAACTCTTCCACAGGTGTAAGCGCTTGATTAGGAATGGCGGGGACGACGAGACTCGAACTCGCGACCTCTGCCGTGACAGAGTGGCAGTTTGCTAGAATTTAGTGATACTTAACGGCGCTGACAGCCCGTCATTGGAACTCTAAGGAACTCTTTGCCATGGCGTATTGGACCCTAATGGGACCCGGATTTTTCGTTTCACTGTTTAGGCAAATGCGTTGGTCTGAGAAAGTATTGTTCGAGCATGACAGCCTCCATTCAGTTTGAGATGGAATCCATCATGCTCCCTGTCGCGGCTCGTTATGTGCCCTTAACGAGATTCGTCTGAGGCAGTACTCCGAGCCGTTTTGTTGGGTAGCAATACTCTAATGTAATGGTCAAAGGCGAAAGTCTCTGGGGCCTTTGAACGCGGCCCCAAGGACTTTGTTGGACGCGAGTCAAGCTTTTTAGAAGTGCGTCAGTGAGTGGCCCGGATAGCGTGTGTCAAACAAGTTGCCTTGAGATACGAGTCCACCTGAAGCGTTGCGGATTTCCCAGGTTGCAGGTGCCGAGTCGCCACCAGTTATGAACACATTTCCAGTAGAAACAACGGCTGCCCCTGCTCCGCCTCTTGGGTTGAAAAGGCTGCCAGTAGATACGAAGCTACCAGTAGCCGTGCGGATTTCCCACGTGCTTGGTGATCCCGAGAAGCCGCTGCAGCAGGACGAACCAAGTATAAAAACGTTTCCATTGGTAAGCTGTACCGCATTAGCGCCGCCATTGAAGTTGTTGAACAGGTTTCCGGTTGATACGAGCCCCCCCGATTGATTGTGAATCTCGTAAGTTCCAGTGTCGAGGTCACCGCCGATGACCATGATATTGCCATTAGTGAGCTGCATTGTAGGCGAACCCTCGCGAGCCGACGCCAAGAGGCCGTGAGCGACGACCGTTCCTGTATTGCTGTAGATTTCCCAACTGCTCGGATCGCCAAGAGCCTGATTGCTGCCTGAAACCCACACGTGTCCATTCTGGAGGGCTACAACTGCTTGTCCACCAGAGTGTGGTTGGAATAGATTGCCGTGGGCGACCAACGCTCCGGTCGCACTATGAATTTCCCAAGTACCGGGCGTATTTAATCCGCCTGCAATAAACACATTGCCGTTTGTGAGCTTGTCAGCACCCGCGCCCACTCGCTGATCGAACAGCAAGCCGGAGCTTACGACTCCACCATTCGTATTCAGGATTTGCCAAGACGTGGAATCGTTCGAGCCGCCCGCTACAAAAATGTTGCCAGTGGAGAGGTGTGTTGCTGAGTGATTGCTACGAGGTACGCTGAGATTCCCGGTGAGGAGGCGAACCCCCGAATCACTGTATTTCTCGAACGTCGCATTCGAGGAGTCATCGATTCTACTCCCAATGATGAGATTGTCCGCGATTGTGCATAGCGGAAGAAGCAAAAGTGAACACACCACTGCCAACCACTTATTTCGCATTTGAACGACCTCCGTTGAAAGTTTAGGAGCCGAGATTGTGAGCAGGGCACTGTCTTGATACCGTTACTGCGATTTGCTGTCAATAGTACTTCTCGTAAAACCTTGGTTAATATATGGTTCTGACCTATGTCACCGCCTGTACCTCGGTACGGCTTTCTTTGACGTAGCGTGAGGATTACACTGTTCTTGGAGGACCACTATGGTGAGAATGATCCTTGCCCGTGCCGCTGTGTTCGTTTGGCTCTGCCCGGTTGCCTCCGCGCAAACGAACACTATTTCGGATGAACAGCACTACGTAAGAGCCAAGGACCCGAAGTGGTACGCAAAACAGCTTGATCCGTTGCAGCGGGAGTTATTGGACATTGACCGGCAAATCCGTGTCATTCGCCAAGCTCGTAAGGGGGATGTAAGAGCGACGACTGGAGCGGTCGAGTTAGACAAAGAGCCGCAAAGCGTAGACACACAAGCAGACCTTCAACGATTGCAACAACGGCGAACTCAAGTGCTCCAGCGCATCGGTGAGATCGAAGATGAAGCGCGGCGGAATGAGGTAGCGCCCGGTGCTGTTCGTGCTGCTGAAGGATTGGTTGCCGAAGACGGGACCTCAACCGATGCGAACCACGCAGAGATTGATACGCCTGAAATCGCCGAAACTAAAGAGGCCCTTCGTAATGAGAAGGAGCATCTTGAACGTGCCAAGAACGAAGCGAATCTTCTGGAACGCAAGCTAAATCTTGACAACCATACGGTGTACTCCAGCCCTGAATACGCGATCCAGAAGTCGGGTAAGGCTAAACTGACCGCTGAGAAGCGTCAGATAGACGATAAGCAGGAGGAAATTCAGCAAACCGAGCAAAAGGCCGCGGAGTTAGAAGAACGCTTGGAGGACTTGCAGCTCCATTCTACGAGAGATGACAAGGCGGCACACACCAAAGTCGAAGAAAAAGACGAGGCATATTGGCGCAAGGAGTTTGCGGATGTTCACTACAAAATTCGCATGGCGCAGAGCGAACTCGACATTTTGCAGCGTGAACTGAACGAAGGACTCTTAATTTACGATCCCAACCCGCAAAAGGCAATGCGAGAGAACGTGACTCGCAAGAATATAAACGCCCATCGCCAAGCCATCGAGGATAAGAAAAAAGATATTGCTGAGCTACGGAAACAGTTGTCTGATCTTGAGGACGACCTACGCCATGCCGGGGGTGATCCCGGCTGGTCACGCGAATGAAGAAGCCCTTGCACCCGCAATGCGTCTCGACTGCCCGGACTTAACGTCAACCGAGGAATTACTGCGGGTTCGGGGCGAGCCGAAGGTTGAGAAGATTCGAGCCAGTGGGTCCGAACATTCGCCCGCCACGTTCGACTGCCCCGCACGGGCAGGACCGCCCTGGAGTCCTCTGCCATCGGCGATTACGCGCGACCAATGGGTAGAATAAAAGTCTCGCATAGCCTCCAGTCACCCAACGCAAAAGGGTCAAGTCCGATCCCACATAATGGGTTTGGCCACATTACTTCGCGAGTGTCGCCGCGCGACCGGCGTCTCTATCGCCACGGCATGGGCCGGATCGGATGTGCAGGAACTCCGGAGTGCTAACTTCTGACTGGAGCAAAAACGGGGGCAGGTCAGTAAAGCACGATATGCGTTACCTCCTAACGTCAATCCCACTTACTTTCCGCTCTCGCCCTTGCGTAACAGTGTGTATGTGCGTTTGTGAAGCTGAGCCCTCGATTTGATGGTCAAACTGTAAGAACTCGCGACTGGTTCGGTTCGCTGTGAGCATCTTGAGGGCCCAGCTCCTTTAAGAAACGGAGCGCGAAGTGATATTACTTCGCTCCTGTTTACGGATGATAAAGTTCCTCTGAAGAGAAACAACCATTGCTGCCATTGCAACCGCCCGAGACAAGGACAGTTCCATCATTCAGCAACGCCGCCGTCTGCTCGTAGCGTGGAACACTCATGCTAGATGTAGTTGTGAAACCACCGGTTGCCGGGTTATAGAACTCGGCACTCGAAAGGCAAGTACCCGAACCCGTGCAGCCCCCAACTTGCAACACGGTCCCGTCTAGCAACACTGTGGCCGTATGGGAATAGCGCCGAGTGCTCATGCTGCCAGTAAGGGCGAAAGTCCCGGTCGCCGGGTTATACAACTCCGCGGTCGCGAAACAACCGTTGCTACCGTTACAGCCACCAGCGATCAACACTTCTCCGCTGTTCAGAATTGCGGCCGTTTGGGTGCGCCGTGGCACGCTCATGCTTCCGGTTACGGTGAACGTTCCCGTTATGGGGCTATATATCTCGGCGCTAGATAGGCAAGTACCTCCGCCGGTGCAGCCACCGGTGACAAGTACATTTCCGTTGTTTAGCAGTGTAGCCGTATGCGAATATCGCCGTGTGCTCATGTTCCCGGTAGCAGTGAATGTCTCGGTCGAAGGGTTGTACAGGTCTGCACTAAAGTCGCAACCGTTGCTGCCGTTGCATCCGCCAGTGATAAGGACCATTCCATTCTGCAGCAGCGTCGCTGTGTGATACTGGCGCTGAGTGCTCATGTTCCCTACAACGGTGAAAGTCCTGGTCGCGGGGTTATAGAGTTCGGCGCTCGATAGGCAAGTACCGCTTCCGTTGCAGCCGCCCGTGATGAGGACGGTACCGTTGTTTAGCAGCGTAGCCGTGTGGGAATAACGCGCGGAATGCATGTTGCCGACAGCGGAGGTCGTGCCGGTCAAGGGGTTATATACTTCCGCGGTAGGAATCTGATAACTTCCAGCGATTAGTACCGTACCATCTTGCAGTGTCGTCGCGGTGTGTAGATAACGCGTGGTACTCATACTCCCGGTTAGGCTGAAGAAATCCCCCTGCGCCACGGTAATAGGGACGGAAATGGACGGAATTCCGTTGGCAACAACCGCAAGGGTACTGGCACCGGTTTCGGTGTGGGTTGGCACGTCGAACTGCGTCGAGACATTCGCACTTCCTGTGTCGACGCTCATGGTGCTGTGATTGTGCGTCTTGCAGTAAAACACATGCCCTGTCGAGTTATTCGTGATCCGCACCAGTGGGTAATTTGTGGCCGCCTGAGCATCGTCGCCGTACATGGCACCTTGGGACAGGCCGTTAAACAGCGTCCCTGAGATCGCATTGTTGAAGGTGCCAGCAGTTACGGAGCTAGGAAAGGAACTGATCGATGGCTCCCAGGAGGAGTTATATGTTCCGCTGGGAGTGTAGATTTCAACGCCCGTCGTTTGATCGGTCCAAAGGATTTGTCCGGTGGGAAGCACGAGCATGCGTCCCACAAAGGATGGGTCGCTGGGTGCATGCGGCGGTGCGGGAACCGCTGTTAGCGTCGTACCGTTGAACTCATAGAAAAGGCTTGGGGGTGGAGGGTTACTACAGTTTGATGCCGTCGGAAAAGGGGAAACTTGCACGAGGACATTCCCGTCTGGGAGCAAAGCCCCCGGCGCATCGGGCGCTCCATACCCCGCGGGAAAGGTCGGTCCCACCGACCATATTCCCGAACTGGGATTGTAAACAGACGTATTGCTGATGCCGCCGACGGCGAATACAGTGCCGTCCGGCCGCAGGACTCCCGGTCCGATTTCAATGCTGCACTGCGTATTGACCAGATCCACGGGCGTGAACCCCGTCGAAGACCAACTGCCACTGCTGGGGTTGTAAAGCTCTACGTTTGAATCCTGATTGGAGTTTCGGTCGCTGGCATCTACAACCAAGACGTCTCCGCTTGGTAAAAGCTCCCAACCTTCCTCGGAATTACCGTCAGCCTTGCCGCTGCCCGTGATGGTCCAGGTAAGGTTTGAGGCGTTCAGCAAGGCCTGCTGGGAGGAGCAACAATTTCCCAGCATAAAAGTGCCGTTTGCGAGCACCACGCTCTGCGCATCGCCGATGTTGCCCCAACCGGAAGGTGCGGTGATTGAGGTCCATGCATTCGAAGCCGGGTTATAAACGGCACCCAAGTTTGTTTCAACCTGACCTTGACTCAGGTTGTACTCACCCCCCTCAATCACAACTCGGCCGTCAGGCAGCACCGCAGAGGCATAGTAAAGTGGCCCGTAGCCCGAAGGCATAGAGGCAAGTTGGGACCAGGTTCCGTTGACATAGCTGCCCGTGTTGTCAGGAGTGAGCCGCCACCAGTTTCCTGTGAGGTAAGCTTGAACCATCACCGTTCCGTCCGTAAGCAGGAGGGCTGTGTTCGCGTTGAAAGAGGGCTGGTTTCTTAGAGGTTGCCACGACTGACAGCGTGCGGAGTTGGGGAAACTTAGCGAAAAGACAAGTGCAAATGCAATAGCCAAAATGAGTTTCATTGGATACCCCTCAGACACTTCGGCACTAGAGCGCCGAGCTAGGTCTCAGCTCGCATTCAGTGTTTGGTTTTGAAGATAGCTGCAACCGCGGTGCTCAATCATCGGGAACTGCTGGGAACAGTGCCCGCTTGAGAAAAGCAAATAAGACTTCGAAGCCAACCGCAGCTCGTGATGTTAGGAGGCAGATGATCTGAATTCAAGCGCGAACTAGGTGCTGATTCCGAAAAAAGGGCTCACTCTCCGAGTTTCTCCCGAATACTGCATTCGCAACGGCCCGGTTCATGTCTTCCTGAGGTGCTGGGTTCACGGTCAATTCGCAGTGGGAAGAACTCTGCTTTTCTCTTCCTTGCCCACACTGGATGCGCGAGATCTAAATTGTTGAGGAGTAAGGCCGGATGCTCGCCGGACGACACGGGCAAACGAACTCGAGGATTTGAACCCCAGCCCCAGAGATACTTCTTTGATCGTAATTTCAGGCCGGTCGGCAAATTGGCCCATTATTGCCATGAGGAGAAGTTCTTCACGGAATTGCTTGAAAGTAATGCCCGTGAATAAGCGAACCTTTTCTTCGATAGTGCGGTCGCTGATGCTTAAATCTGTAGATAATTCTCGAAGCGTTTTTCGAGGATTTTCGCGTAAGCGAGCAGAAAGCTCGTCGAAGAGCAGTTTCGAGTTGTAGGACATAGTTTGATCACAGGACTTCAGGTCCGCCCGGCGCATCCGACGGACTCGGATCGAACGACGAGCATTACGCAGGGCCCTCAGCAAGATTATTCGCTCGTATGTGGCTGCAAGTGAACGCTTCGGGTCAGCGGGTACCTGAAGCCTACAGGCGCAAAAGTACTATTGTCAAGAAAAATCTTTATTAACAATAGTAACAGTTAATCGAGAATCTCTACCCTTGATGAAACGCAAGACGCATACAGCGTCTATGCAAAGAACTGAATTCTCCCGCGATGGGGCAACGTGCTGCTGGAAGAAATAAAGACCGTCGAGGTGGAACGCTAGCGGGAGCAGGGGAAGTGGCGGATGGGACCAAGACCAGGCGACTTCCGCTATACTTATGGGTTCTGCATTACGTGCAACTGGTAAGGGAGGTCTCTGGAAAACCTTCGTCGGTATATCTCCGGAGTTCGCGATTTGTTCCAGTTGTCCGCAGTGCATGCTGGCTGTGCGATTGGAATCGCATTAGGCCCATTTATGTTGGTGATTAGGAAATGAAGAGTACTGCTATAGTTGAGAACGCCGCGATTTCTGCCGCTAGAGCCGGTACAAACCGAGGGACTAACGCCCCAGCAAATTGGCAGGTTCTTCTGCTCGTGCTCTTGTTTTCGTCGGCTGTCTACTTGACCAGCATCGTCTCTCCACCTTCTCTGATGGATGATGTTGACGCCGTGCAAGCCCAGATCGCGCGCAACATGCTCGATTCTGGTGACTGGGTCACTGCTCGCTTGGACGGGATCGCTTATTTGGAAAAGCCGCCGCTTGTCTATTGGCTGATTGCCAGCTCGTACAAGATTTTCGGTGTCCATGATTGGGCAGCGCGCGTACCAGTTGCGTTCTCCGCTATAGGACTATGCTGCATCACTGCGGCGTTTGGAATCTGGGCGTTCGGGAGTCGGCCGGGATTTTACGTCGGCCTATGCATGGCCACTTGTGTTGGATTGTGGTTGTTTACACGCATCCTGATTCCGGACGTCATGCTTACAATGACTATCACGATCGCAATGTGGGCGATGTTGCGCGCGACCGACGAAGACGAGCCGCACCCGCGGGCATGGGCCTGCTTGCTTGCGGCTTGCTTGGGCGCTGGGCTTTTGCTCAAGAGCCTGGTGGGAGTGCTGTTTCCAATCGGTGCCGGTGTCCTGTACCTGGGGATCACAGGTCAGCTGTTCGCCGCGAGAATTTGGAAACGTCTGCATCCGTTTATGGGGGGGGCAATCGTTCTGGGCATCGCAGCGCCGTGGCATATTCTGGCGATGATCAACAATCCTCCCTATTTCGACTTCACGCTCCGCAGTGTTCCGGGTCAATACCACGGTTTTTTATGGTTTTTCTTCATCAACGAACAGCTGCTCCGCTTTTTGAATCTGCGCTATCCTCACGACTACAGCACAGTTCCGCGTGTGTACTTTTGGCTGTTTCACGTGGCTTGGCTATTTCCCTGGAGCGTTTACTTCCCGGCACTCGCAAAGCTATCGTACAAGCCTGTCGACCGCGCTGGTCGGGCGAGGTTGCTCGCCCTTTGCTGGGTCGGATTCGTCCTGGTCTTTTTCACCTTCTCTACGACGCAGGAATATTATTCGATGCCCATTTATCCTGCTCTTGGACTGTTACTGGGTTCCGCTATGGCGATAGAGGCAGGTCCTTGGATCAAACGCGGTACCAGTATCCTGGCCGTGACCTTGGGGATGGCAACTCTTACCGCACTTGCGATCTTATTTGCGGTACGCGATGTGCCGTCTCCAGGGGATATTTCTCAAGCGTTGGCGCACCAAGCGACCTACAGGCTTTCGCTCTCGCACATGTTGGATCTCACTTTGCCGTCTTTCGCATACCTGCGGTTGCCCCTCTCCTTAGCCGCGCTAGCATTTGGTATCGGCTCGCTCGGAGCCTTCGTTTGGCATGGTCATCGTGCTTTTCTTGCTGCTGCCATCGCGATGATTCTGTTCTTTCAGGCCGCCCGGCTGGCCATGGTCAGGTTCGACCCATATCTCTCATCGCGTCCATTGGCGGAAGCGCTGAGCCGGTCTCCTGAAGGCACGCTTATCGTTAACCGCCACTACTATCCATTTTCATCTATCTTCTTCTATACGAACCGCAGTGCGTTGCTTCTAAATGGCCGCTCTTTTAATCTGATGTACGGCTCGTATGCCCCAGGCGCGCCGGACGTATTTATCGACGACGTACGCTTTCGAGAACTCTGGTTTAAGCCGCAGCGATACTATTTGGCTGCTCCCGACGAGTTACTGCCCCACCTTAAGGAGCTGGTTGGAGAGGAGGAATTGGTTGTTGTCACGAGGGGCGGTGGTAAAGTTCTACTGACCAATTATTCGCTGTCTCGATAAAAGAAACTAAAGGTTTGGTGCGCCGACCCTCTCGGAGAATTAGAATGCCATTCGTCGATAAGAATTCCACTAATGTTGTTGGCAGACTTCAATACCCGAAGCGGTTTTCTTCTGGCCCAAGCCGCCCAGTCAGAAGAGACGGACTGACAATGCCCGGCTTGCACTGACCGGAATGATAATTCTCATAAAGGAGCTGTTTTCTGTCTCGACTTCTGGTGTCTCCAACGGTTTACATCCCTCTGGTCGGAGTTGTTGCTGCGCTCGTGGCGCTGCAAATAGATCTTCGCCGCCGTCGACTGGCTCTCCAAAAGAGAAGCGGATGGCACATACTGACGGCCTTCGACGTAGCATCGACTGCGGTTGTCTTTGCAATCGCCGCTGCACTTCTAGTGATGCCGATTCGGCTTGCAATTGCTGACGGCGTTGTGCCGTTGCGCTCTGCTTCGACGTTTGGGGCCGTCGTCAGCATCGCGGCATTTGTCTTCTTATGGCGTGAGGGCATGCGCCAAGTGCAATTTCAGAGGCCTCGCGGAATTCTGTTCGCGGAGACGCTCATCCTCGGCGGCGCATGTGCCGTTCTCGCCTCAATTCTGTTCCGAGCCTTGCCAGCAGCGGCCATCGCGCCTCTCACAGCCTCTCTGTCAATATCAGCCGTCCTGATTGGCTGTGCCGTTCTGTTTATGATCATTCCGCCCTTTATAAAGAAGGGCGCTGAATACCATCGTATTTTGGACCACATTCAAGAGCAGGGCGAATCGGTACAAAAAGAATACACGCCACCAACTCCGGAATGTCCGAATCCGCAGCTGTGGCATATGGCGGACTCACAATCAACGGAACTTGAGGTGCTCGATTTCCTGAAGGCATTGGTTACCACTGTTAAGCCTCAATTGATCGTTGAAACCGGTACCTTTCTCGGATATGGCACCATCGCGTTGGCGCAGGGCTTGAAGTTGAACGGCTTCGGAAGAATCATCACGATCGAGTACGACCCGGTCATATGCGCAAAGGCGAAGCAACGCATCCAATCTGCGGGCCTTTCGGACTGGGTCGAGTGCCGGAATGAATCGAGCACGGAAACCGATGTTAGCGGCACAATTGACCTTCTGTTCAGTGACAGCGCTATCGGGCTTCGTGAGCAGGAGATCCGCCGTTTGCTTCCGCAGATCAGTCCGCGAGGCGTGATCGCCATTCACGATGCAAGTTCTCATTTCAAGATCGTGCGTGATTTAGCGATGCGGATGGAACAAGAAGGACTCGTTTCCGTGGTCATGCTTCCCACGCCGCGGGGTCTAGTCATCGCGCAGAAGCGAGAAGGTCGAAGCTGAATTCATGCGTTATCATAACATTTGAGAATCTTTGAAAAGGCCAGGTGCCGGACTCAGTAAGAATCGACAGAACTGTCTGAACGAAAGGACAGTTATCGATTTGACGGTCACTGGCCCCCGTAGTCCGCGAACGAGGCGTAGTCAACGCTTGAGACAGAGGTCATGGCCTCGCTGTTTTCAGCAAAACTGAAACGATTGCTGAGCTATCCGCGGCCCGTACGCAGTAGGGTTTGGCGGTGGTTTGCTTTGGGGTGCGTTTTGCAGGCAGTCGCAAGAAGGCTGGTGGCTTTCATGGTTACACCTTCTGGGGAGTACGTGCTCACGCCTCGAGCTTCCGATTCGCAGTTTCAACTAACCATTCCCGGAGGCCGCGCGATTTATTTGAACGAATTCTTCGCTGCCCGAAGAGCGCCAAAGAAAGTGATGAAATCAATAAGATGATAAAAGGCTGTCTCCGCGTATAATTCGCTAGATAGAGTATGAAAAAGTATTGACTTGACATGACGAGACCTACCGCGTTATAGGTTGTGGGTCCTCATCCCCGGGAGGCCCCATGAAACCTCTTAGTATAGTTTAAGCGACATCTCCGCAATATAAATCCACGGCATTGAACCGCTTTCTATTAGAGAGGACACAAGTGTGCTCGCAGAGCCCCTCCTTTAGTTCGGCCTGGACGTCCTCATGGATAGGGTAAGGAAGAAAATGTCTTACGACTACGGGTCCCTGTTTGGACGGATTTTTCTGCATATGCTGACGGATCCATGTATTTCCATCGAGAGGCTGTCGCGAGAATTGAAGGTAAGCCGTCGCACGATTCAAGGAGTAATTAGAGTTCGGGCTGGCAAGAGCTATAGGGCCCTACGCCAAGAGATTCTAGTAGCAAAGACGCGCCAGTTATTCGCTGACGAACCATCCCTTGCAATTAAACAAGTTTCCTTTGCAATTGGTTTTGTTTCGGCACGGTCATTTGCACGCGCAATCAAGCGGGCCTGCGGACTCTCCCCCGAAGATCTCCGGTCCTGTGTAGTAGCGAACAAGCATTTCCATGTCCACCACGCGGGTTAAACTTCCTGAAACGATGACCTAGAGATAATCTAGAACAGTTATTCAATCTCCTTCGCAACCTGGCTCAATTTTGCGTGAACGGCCCATCGTTAAGGCTTGCTCCAAGTAACCAATGTCCTAGAATTCGCTCGTCGTCGCAACAAGATGAACCCGATTTTCCGCCGGTAAAGCGACCTGGAGTTCGGCGGAGTGGGAGGCTGTACGGGCTTCTAACAATAAATTCCGCGCCGGAGATGTAGTCCATGAACTGCAGAAAGCGGTTGATCATTCTGTTAGCGTCTTTAGGTTTGTTTTCAAATGTACACTCCAAGTGGAACGACGGTCACTCTCTATAGCTATGGCAACTTGTTCGACACTCGATATGGAGGGCACACAGATACGCACTTTTGACTCTTTGGGATGTGTAGAGGCTGTACTCCGCAGTTAAATATGTGAGCGTTACCTTTAACAATTAATCGAAAGGGGTGATTTCATGCTTTCAATATTCGGTTCAGTTAGCAAACATTTCGCGAAAGTAGGACAGCTTCTCATTACCGCAGTGCTTATCGGAACAGCGTTCTGCCAGCAGGCGCATGCTCAAATCCTAAGCTTCAGTTCTCCGATCCAACTGGTAGACAACGATGCGAACCAGGGGTCCCCGACCATTATTGTGTTTAACAGCCAGCTTGTAATGTACTATGTTAACCACAGCAATAACACCATTTACGTGAACTTTGGCTTGAGCGGCAACCCATCTTCGACTGGAATAGTTGTAAATTCGGCGGAGCTTACTGATGTCGGGGCGGCCGTTCTCAACGGGAAAGTGCTCATTAGCTGGGTTGCCCCGGATAACAACTTGACCTTCGCGTTGTCAACCAATGGCGTCAATTTCGGTGCTGGAGTCGTTCCTCTAAATTCATCTTTGGGACTTGGGAATCAAGGTCCTGACGTAGCGTTTGTACCGGCTGTCACAAGCGATGGTGCGACCGCATACGTCGCAACAGTTGGAGCCAACCACTCCGTCTATATGGCTTATACCACTGATGGCAATTCTTTTAACCCTCTAGTCGGAAATGGAATCAGCGTATCGCTTAACACAACCATAAGCCGCCCCTCTTTAAGTATGTACAATGGAGCTCCGTGGGTTGGCTTTACGTCAAATACCCCTGGCAGCCGCGAAGCCGTCGTTGGAAACGCAACCGGAACGAACGCCATGGAAGTAGGCGGAAATATTTCTTGGGGAAATAGTAATCGAAGCGGCAACTTCGCCGGAATCGATCTGCTTAGCTATAACGGGATTCTTTACGCGTTCGGTCAGGACACAGCTTCATCGCAGAACCTTAAGTATATCTTCAGCAATGGGGGTTCATCCTGGTCAGGGCCATATTTCCCAGGGAACCAGATGCGCTGGACTCCGTCTTTGACCGTTTCATCATCAAACGTTGTCTATCTGGTTTATCAAGACGACGCGAACACCAACATATCATATAGACATAATTAAGTCTTAATGGATTCGAACGGCGGATACCTGTCACGAAAGCCGCTTATTAGAGAGGGCCGGGAACTCCCGGTCCTTTCTATTGTTCCTTCTCCTTTTTTGTGCCTAGAGAGAGGCCCATGCTTCTCATGGACGGGGAAATCCCGAAGCGAAACTGCGGTCAAGAGCGACTGTTAGGAGCCGTGCAGCGGAGGGAATCCTGCTCTATCTGCTGATGCTGTGGCCTTCTGACTGCGCATGCCCGTGCCCCTGGCTTCGTGTCGATGACGGCTCGGTCTCGAGCCCCAAGGATACGGATTCACGGCTTAATTCGATTGCGGATCGGTGCGACACGTCGCGCCCGAGTTGGTCGGCAAGCTGGCCTTTGTCGTTTGTGTAGACCTGGGCATCGCAGCGCCCCCGCGACACGGCCACATACGCCAACCGGCGATTCACCAGTTTTTCGCCCGCCTGCTCTGTGTCTACGTGAACGAGTACGCGGTCGGCGGTTTGTCCCTGGCTGCTGTGGCTCGTCACCGCATAGCCGTAGTCGAGATGCCGATTCTCTTTGATGTTAAATGCGACAGTCCGGCCTGAGTCGAGGCGTAGTTGCAGGTTGCCGCTTTCGTCGATCCTTTCAATGGTGCCTAGCTCGCGGTTCGCGATTTGTCGCTCCCGATTCGGTGCTGTGAACTGCACGCGGTCGCCTTCGCTGAATGCGCGCTCTGTTTCTCGGTAGAGTGTAACGCCATGCAACCGGCGCGGATCGTAACTCACTTGCTTGCCGTTCCTGCGTTTCACCGTTACTAGATTCTCTTTCTCGTTCGTGTGCTCGACGCGTGCGTACTGTCCAGCCTCGATGCCAAACGTCTTGCTGCCTTTGGTGTACCGCACCACGTCGCCGGGTTCATATTGGGCCGCCCACTGTCGATCTGCACCAGTAATCTCCTGCCGGGCGATCAATACCGTCATCTCGTGCTCGCGATAGGGCATTTTTCCAGCATCCTGCATCGCGTAGTGAATCGTTTGATTGATTTCCATCCGTGAGTGATTGTCTGGGGATACCACGAGCGTCCCTTCGGGCTGTTTCAAATATTCGTGCGTGATGGAGGCCATCCGCTCGCCGCGGTCGAAAATTTCGTGCACGCGGCCTTGTGCATCGAGCTTCTCCATCGCCTCTTTGACCTGTCCGCGCGAGAGTTTTTCCACCACGTCCCTGAGCGCAGGGTCTTTCTGCCGCACGATCTCGTCGAGCCGCGCCGTCGCGATTCCTGCTTCCTGGAGCTGGTGATAGGGTCGGCCCGCTTCGACGGCTTCATGTTGGCGTATGTCGCCTACGAGCAATACGCGGTCGTTTTCCTTTAGCCGATGCAGGAACTCGTTCATTTGCTTAGTGCTCGCTAGGCTGGATTCGTCGAGAATGTGAAGCCGTTTGTGTCCGTCGTAGGGCTCTTGGCTCCTCGTCAGATGCCGCTGCAACGTGCTCGATTCGATTCCGGCCTCTCCGAGTTTTTGCGCTGCGCGTGAAGTTGGCGCGAAGCCTTCCACCTTGTAGCCGTCGCGCTCGGCGGCTTCTCGGATCGTGGCTAAAGAAGTAGTCTTGCCCGCGCCGGCGACGCCTTCGAGCGCCGTCACCTGATCGCGGCTCGACAGGATTTGCTCGACTGCCGCACGCTGGGTCTCGCTCAAATGCGGGTGGTCTTGCTCGATCGCGTGGCGTGTCTTGAAACTCGCGATTGGTGCATGTTGATTCTGTCCCGCGCGCATCACTTGGATTGTGTCGCGCTCGCAATCGATCATCTCGCTTGTGGTGAACGCACGGCCTGGCGCGCGATTGCTCGTTTCAATGAACTCGCCTGCTTGCACGCGTTTCTCGAATTCCGCTTTAACCTCGGCAACCGTGGCGTCGCCCATTGAGCGTTTCAGTGCATCCCTCAGCAGCTCGCGCTCCTCGGCCACCGCTTCACGCTCCAGGTTTTTCTCTCGTGAGTAGGCAACGGCTTGGCCGATGACTTTCTCTCCTGATTCTTCCTGTAATCGTCCTTCTCTCTCCTGCGCCGCAGCGACAACACACTCCAGCTGATTACCGAACTGCGCGGCCATTGCCTTGTGCCGGTCTTGCATCTCTTCGTGCGTGAGTTCGAGTTTTCCTTCGCGTGTCTGGTGCGCAGCAATCTGCGCCGCGCCTGCTCCCCTCTGGTTCTCCTTGCAAGATGTTGTTCGATCTGCTGGCGGCGCGGACTCGATGCCTCAAGGTACTCTTTGCTGTAGCCTTTGATTTCCGGCTGGCTGCTTTCACCACGTTCGATTTCGTAGCCAAGTTCTTTTAACCGACGGGCCAGCTCCGAGCGATAAACCGCAGTGGCATACTGCTGCGTCTTGTACAGTTCGCGTGGCTGTAGTGCGTGCGTGTCTCCATCGTCGGTCTCGGTAAGATTGAAAAAGACGACGTGTGCGTGCAATTGCGGTGCAGCATAGCCGTTCACGGGCCTTGCGCTGTCGTGCTCGAACTTCGCTGCAACCCACCTGCCCGTCGTCTCTGCTGGAAGATTCCCGCCGATGCGAGCCTGGACATATCGCTCTAGCTCATTAAGTGCGACGCCGACGCTTTCTCGATGCGCATCCCGCACGCGTTCGTCTCCACCGACGAGGGCGGTCAACGATACGCTCTTCGGGGCCGAAAATGTTGCGTCCCATCCTGCGCGGTGTTTCATCGGGCTTACCTGCTCGCCGCGCCTGTTCATGTATTCTCGGGCTGTTTGGTGGCGGACTAGCTGTTCGCCAGTAATCGGGTGTTGTCCTTCGCTGAGCCGGTGGAAGTGGTCCTCACGAACGTCGCCCTGCAATCCCCACTGCTCGGCCAGCTTGCCGTGCCATTCGCCGCGTATCCGGTCGCCTTCGGTGTAGTAATTCTCCTGCGCGTTGCTGAATTCCTCGCGATGATAAGCGCGGGATTGGCCTGCACTGAGCGGCTTGGAAATGGTAAGCATGTGCGTCTACTCAAAAAAACGTCTCGCCGTGGGCTTCACGGCGTGTTCTTGCTCGCCATTGTGGCCCGGCTCTAAAGGCGATTGTCTCTGCGGTGTGCTACTTGGCTGGGGTGTCTTATCTGTTCCCACCGCTGCCGCCGTACGGAATGGTTCTTGCGGCAATGCCTTTGCCGTGCTCAAAACGCTTGAATTGTCTTTGTTGAGCGGAACAGCGAGTTTCTTCTTAAGACCCAACACCCAGGTCAGCATCGTGCGATGCTCGTTCACTAAACCTGTCCCACGGAAGCGGTGCCTGCGGTTGAACTGCGCCACATTCATCAAGTCCGGGCCCGTCAGTGTCCTCCCGTAGCGCCGCGCAGAAGAACGTTTGTGGTCTAGATAGGTCGCTGGCAACAGGCCTGCGAAGAACAGAATCAGCCCAGCCCACAAAGCTGGCCGGGCAAGGCCCGTGAGGGGTTGGTTCTGATAAATCAAGTTTCCGAGGTAGGCATGCATCTCGGCGTTGTTGTAATAGCCGCGATGGGATTCAATACGCAGCGCGCCATGATTTAAGGATTCCTTCGTGAGTGTGAAGGTGTTTTCCCCGCTTACAGTAACTACGGGCACTACGTCACTGTCCAGCGCCAGCCGGCTCCCCTTCCGCGTAAGAACTTGCAGCAGCGTGTACCAACCGTTGTCACGCACTACCCCGGCCATCTGCGAGCCCAGATCAGGCAGGAAAATAATGTCGTTGAAGGGGGGTCCAGACCCGCTTGTAGCGGAAGCCCTGGATTCCGAGAGTTGCCATGAAGGAGATGAGCACTAAGGCGTAGGTGTAGACCGGCTGAATGCTCAGTCCTCCGGTTCTCTTCGCTCGGTCCCATTTCGTGCGCATTGCTATGCTCCGATTGGTCTGTCTCTCAGCCTTGCCGTGGCTCCGTAGTTGCCCTTGTCAGCCGTTCCATGGCCTTCGCCAACTTGCCCGCATCGGCCCGCTTAATAATGTCGTCCATAGCCGTCCTTGTGAGTGGCTCCCGATTGGCAATGGTGAACAGAATATTCATCAGGATCATCCGCAGTGCCAGCAGTTCCGCCACGATGGCTCGGCAGGACTTGGCTTAGCTCCTTTCAACAAAGCATCGCGCACCCACTCACTGATGGTTTGATCGCCCGCGAGGATTTCAAACTGCGCGTACTCCTCTTCGGTGACTTTGGTGCTGATGGACTTGGTCCGTGGTGTCGGCATTCCTCACTTCCTAATTCTGACAGGATAAAGGCGCGGGGTCGCGAATTGACGCCCAATAGAATCAATAAGTTCCCATACGGGAACCAAAAATGGACGCGAGCGAGCCACGGCGAGCGAAAAGTTGCTACGTGCCGTAGTTACAGCAAGTTCCCGTATGGCAACTTCGGTTGCCATACAGCACCCGTTACGGGGTGACGTGTCAGTCCAACTCCCGGTGCCGAAGGCACCGCTCTTCATAGCTCACCGTATTCGAGGATCAAACCGTCCCACAGCGCCCGCACGGCTGGGATTTCCCAGGCACGGCGGAATAGCTCCCGCAGCGCCTTCCACTCTTTCTCCGAGAACGTGAAGGTGATTCCGTTGCTGCGCGCGCGAAAGGAGAACTCGACCTCTTTCCCGTGCTCGCCGACATAGCCAAAAAAGTATTCGCCCTTCCAGTGCTGCGTCGAGCCTTCCGGGTCGAGGGTTACTAGCATGGCCCGAAACTCGGCCATGACCGCATACTCAGACAGTGGGTACATTGGCGCTCTTGCACCGGGGAAGCTGAGGAGCACGGAGAAGTCGTTGCCTTCGCCGCGGGCAAAGGACAGAGTGAATCCGCCCTCGCTAATCGGCGGGATGGCTACCTGAAAGAAACTCTCCGGAACGGCCTTGGCCTTGTCGCGGACGGGCTCCTTCGTGAGGTGGTAATGGCCCCTTGCGGCGAGTCGCCAGAGGGCCGGCCAATGAGGGCGGAGCGCGCGATTGAGTGCGTCCGCATCTTTGAGGGCATCATCTTCGAGAAGCGCATAAAGATTCCGCCCCGCAAGCAGCGGTTCCCACTTTGTGGCCGGATCGCTGAACTGTCGGCGTGTTTCCGCCACTGTTCGACGCACGATTTCGGGCGTGACTTTCTCGCTGCCTTCGGTGGCCCTTACTTTCGAGGGACGACAGTCCCAGGGAAGATTGCCCAGGTAATACTCATCTGAGGCGGACTGACCTTTGCGCAAATCGTAGGCTGCCGAGAACGCATCGAGGACGGCGATTAGAGACCCGCGAGATACATGACTTGGTGTGTCGCTCGAAAATGCTTCCAATCCCTGTTGAACAAAGTGGGCAAGGACCACCCACTCTGCCTTCGACAGGAGATGCTGCGCCTCGCCCTTTCTGCGAATTTCTCGAAGCGCTTTGGTCGGCTCCGACATGAGGTCCACGACTTCGAGGCGGTCCTCGCGGGCCGATTCGAGAAATTGTTTTGCAATCTCTGAAGTGGAGACGCTTTCGCCGGTCCTTGACGACATGAGTTTTTTGGCCCGGTCCAGGCGTTGGCGTAGCGCTTCGCTAATTCGCACTGAAAGGGTCTGTTGCTGCTTTGCTTTGTCCGATTTGTCCGGTGGCTTTCCCTCGGTTTTTTCAGGCTTGTCAGGCAACAGGAAACTCGCTTTCCCGGAGGTAAATACATTCCGTCAGGATGTATCGACACATATTGACAGAATACATGCGCTCCGTTATGATGTCAATCCCATTTTCCATGGGACCTGAATGAAGCTCCGCAACGCCCATTCCGACCCGCGCAAGAACCCAGACTCCCCACGAGTGCATGGCTTGCGCCTTTCCATGAATTCGTCGACCGAGATAATGGAGAACCGTGAGAATGCTAACGACAGAGTTGAGCCACGCTCTTCGTCCACAGTCATCGACTACAAAAGGGAAGGAGTGCAAGAACGCAAAACAGAGGGTGGATTTGAACCTTTGCTGGATGTCGCCGAGGCGGCCAAGCTCCTAAGAATTCATCCAAAGACATTACGAGTCAAAGCTCGTCGCGGGGTCATTCCCGCTATCCAGATTGGCCGAGTCTGGAGATTTCGGGCCTCGTCGCTGAACCGTTGGCTGGACGAGATCGCAAGCTGAAGCCAGCCGCAGAGTGCGGATGAAATGCATCGACCGTCGCGCACAATTCGGATATTCTGCACTGGGCTGTCAGTGCCGTTTAAACAAGGGAGGAACTTTGTTTAGACGGACACGCTATCAGCAGGGAAGTCTCGTTCAGGAAGAACGGAAGAGAGGTTCTGCAGTATGGGTATACCGCTGGTGGGAAAAGGACATCAACGGAAAGTCTGTACGCCGCAAGCTGCAGATCGGAAATTCGGAGCAGTATCCAACCGAATCGGCGGCGCAAGCGGCAGCGGATGCTCTTCGGCTCACCATCAACAATCCTTCCAACCGCAGGAATCTTCGTCAGACAACCGTGAATATTTTGTGGGAACACTATTGTCGCGAAGAGTTGCCGCTAAAAGAGATGTCCACGCAAGACGCATACAGTGTCTATGCAAAGAACTGGATTCTCCCACGATGGGGCAACGTGCTGCTGGAAGAAATAAAGACCGTCGAGGTGGAACGCTGGCTACGAGCAGCGGAAGTGGCGGATGGGACCAAGGCCAAGCTCAAATGTGTGATGTCGGCTTTGTTTTCCCACGCCGTCCGTTGGGAATTCTGTGGTCACAATCCAATCTCGTCGGGGATTCCGGTCGGAAGCGGAGGAAAGAGAGGTCCAAGCACTGGCGTGCGCGTCAGTGCGAAACGTCAAGAAGCGCCCCTGTTCTTGTCACCAGAGCAAGTGAAACTCAGTCTGACAAAATTAGAATTTCGCGACCAGTTGCTTGTGTTTCTGGATGGAGCGTTGGGCACACGTCGAGGCGAGCTCGGTGCCCTGCGCTGGTCGGACTGCAACTTCGACAGCATGAGCTTCAGCGTTCAACACTCGTACTATTGGCGCAGAGGTGGGCATCTGAAGGCGACAAAAACGGAAGCGTCGGCGAAGGTGTTGCCGATGCATCTGGCGTTGAAAGATGCATTGCTGGAATGGAAGTCGCAGAGCGAATACAACGGACCTGGGGATTTCGTTTTTCCATCTCTTCGCCGCAAAGGGAAGAAGCCGCTGGACCTTGCCGCCGTTCTGAAAAAGAAGGTTCAACCGGCGTTTGCGAAGGTTGGCATCATGGGCGTGGGCTGGCACACTTTTCGACACACGGTTGGGACGATGCTGGCAGAGATGGGAGAACATCAACTTACGATCCGCGACTACTTGCGTCACAGCAATCTCCATGTGACGAACAAGTATCTTCAAGCAACGTCGCAGAGCAAACGCCGGCACAAGGGAAATTGGTGGATGCTATTTTGCCGGGTGGCGTGCTGTCGGCGAGCAAATCAACTGTCATTCAGTAGTTGGTGTTGGAGCGTGCTTTCTAGGATTCGTTCGAGGGAAGGCACGGCGGGCGGAGGGCTTCGTTGGCTTATTGGACCCAAACGGACCCAGATTTGTTTCTGGGTCTCGTGTAAGTGCTTGAAAATATGGCGGGGACGACGAGACTCGAACTCGCGACCTCTGCCGTGACAGGGCAGCGTTCTAACCAACTGAACTACGTCCCCGCTGAAGGGTGAAGCGTCACAGGTGCTGCAAGACAATTGAAGCACAACAATGGTGGGCACTGTCCGATTTGAACGGACGACCTTTCGGGTGTAAACCGAACG
>DATHPO010000239.1:0-3083 GCA_035483835.1 Terriglobales bacterium | reverse complement strand
GACGGGCGAGCAGTCTCAGGCAGGCGTTAGCATTATTGGTCACAGCCGTCAGAGGCTGGTTGACTTCATGCGCTATAGAAGCCGCCAATTCGCCCATAGTTGTCAGCCTGGAGACCTGAGCAAGCTCCAGTTGCGTTGCGTACAAGGAGGCTCGGAGTTCCTCGGCTTGCTTTCTTTCGCTGATATCGCGGACAAAGCCCGTAAATATCCGATGACCGTCAGCGGTCAATTCTCCGAATGAGATTTCCACCGGGAACTCCTCTCCATTTTTGCGGAGTCCAGTGAGCTCGGTGCCTTGCCAATTGATATGCCGCTGGCCTGTCGCCGCGTACCGTCTGAATCCATCCTCGTGCAGCTTCCGCAGGTATTCCGGCATGAGCATGGTGAGAGGTTTTCCAATCAGGTCCGCCGGGTCATAACCAAAGACTTTCGTGGTGGCGGGGTTTGCAAGCAGGATTGCACCTTTCTCGTCAATGCAGACCACGGCGTCACTGGCCGTTTCGACCATGACGCGGTATCTCTGTTCGATGGAGCGCCGTTCGGATTCTTCTTTTTTGCGTTCAGTAATATCTTCGACGATTGTAAACAGGAAAAAGGCTGCGCCACCCGTTCCTGGAACGAGAGTGACATTGTTACGCACCCACACTAGCGTGCCGTCTTTTCGTCGGTAGCGCTTTTCGATTTGGAAGTGTTGCCGCTTGCCTGCCCAGAGTTCTCCGACCAGCTCCAGGTTAAGTTCACGGTCCTCTTCGTACGTCACGTCAAGTTGGCACAGCTGATACAGCTCCGACTCTGTGTATCCCAACATATCCCGGAAGGCCCTGTTCGCGGCAAAGAAGCGGTCGGCACGGTCACGCATCATGATGCCGATTGCTGAGTTCTCGAATGCCGTTTGCCATCGTTGCTCGCTTTGTTGGAGCCTTTCTTGTGCCTGTCTGCGTTCGTGGATGTCCTCGCAAGCGATTAACGCGCGTAGCGAAGGCTCGCCAACCTGGTCTCGGGAGACGGCCAAAGCCTTTCTGATCGCAAACCACTGATATTCGCCGTCGGCACGCCGTACGCGGGCCTCAGTCTCGAACGGTTTGCCAGCGGCCGTGGCCACAGTCCATTCTTGAATGAAATTGGGAAGGTCGTCAGGGTGGATCGTTGCGTGCCAACCCCAGCCGGTTAGTTCTGGTGACGAGCAGCCCGTGTATTCATGCCAAGCGCGGTTCGCAAACTCGGCAGAACCATCCGCCAGAGCACATACAACCAACGCTGGAATCGTTTCGACTAGAGCCTGGAGGTCTATCGGCTCTGTGCTCCGTCCAACACCTTGTGCTTCAGCGGTCATGGTTTCCAAGGCACGCAGCAACGGGCGACACGATCACAAAAACTTTTTGAGTCACCATTCGCAGAAACAGCGCTCTTCCGCTACATTCTCTAGTCCGCTGACACAAGCTTTGTGAAAAATTCTGGGCGGACTCTCAGAACACTCTCAACGTTTAATGTCGAAAAAAACACTCCCAATCATCGGGCGGCTCGATAAGTACGTGCTGCCTCCTCATGGGGCGCGAAGTAGGCGTTTTGCCTCAGCGCGTGCCCACAAACAGCGAGCGGATGCGTGCCAAAGCCCGCGTTCAGCACGAGGCGACCAGAAACTGTGTTGACGTCATACATGCAGACAATGACGCACGGATAGCGGCGGCCCAGAATTGTTGCCCCATTTCAAGTTCAACGACTTCGTCGGCGCCCTTACCGGGCAAGGGGGCTTGGCCCATACCAAGATTGCCCAGGTAACGAATTGCCGTTGCTCCCTTGCTTACAGCGGCCGCAAAGGCTGCCTCGATGTTAGCTAGCGTCTCAGATGCGGAAACCGCGCGGCGCAAAATGACGAGCCGACCTTCCTGGAGCACGCGATCCAACTCTGGATATTTCTTCCGCAGAACCTCCAAAACCCGTTGATTCGCTTCATCGTGTCCGAACAGGACGCAATACTCGGATTCGTTGTTGATTCCAAGCTCGAGGAAGCGAACTCCGCGCTCGAATTCCTCCTCGTTCTGCCAGAAGTGGATGAGGTGGCTACCAAGCGCGACTTGATCGTTGGTAATGCCCAGGGTAATCTCGTCATTGGGGCCTCTCATACGGCTCCTCCATAACTTCGATCTTATCTGCCACAAGGCTCCGAATCCTCACAAGGAGGATCGAGCACGTAGCTCGAAAGCTCCACAACGTAAATCTTGCCCAACAGCGGGAGCTATATTGCGGTCCTGTCGTTCCTGAGGAAGACTGAGTAGGGTCCGGACGACATTTGCAGAACAGAACACAATAACGATATTCGCCCGCAAGCCCGAGTCATCGCCCACAGGTTTCGCAGCAAGCCATCGACAGAGCCTCACTATCAGTCCGCCTTTTCCGCTTGTCAAGAACATAAACTAACCCCGGCTTGACATAAGTAGTTGCTCGCGTCTGCTTAGATTTTTCGGAATGCGGAAGTGGAAACGGATGCTTAACGAAGTAATGCCAAGAGCATGGTGCGAATCGTCGTGGAGAACACGTTTCGCGAAAAGACCACGAGGATCACAAGCGCCAACGCATGAATGTAGAGTGCCGCTAAAAATTGCACCGACGTCCAGTCGATGGCGCCGCACATGAAGTCCGTTTCGTTTTAGAGATATGCTCCGAGTTCATGCTACGTCTTGCATCCTTGACTCAGTGCTTCGCAATGCCCGCTCCCGAGTACCCTTCCGCCAGCCCACGAGAGCTGCAGCCCTGGCTTTACTTCCAGCAGCACGCGGGTCCTGACTCGTCACTCCCTCCGCCGGGGGATGCGAATTGAGGCCGCCCTCACGACGCGGTCGCGTCTTGCTCATTGTTCGATCGCTACGGAATTCCGAACTGCGTGTAAGCAGCACGCGCAATTTCTGCCGCCCTCGAAACAATCTGGCTTTCAGGGTCCCGGTCCCTAGGCCCAGAATCTCGGCTGTTTCACTGACCGTTCGCTCTTCCAGTCGCAGGCAGACGACGGTCCGAAATTCCGCACTTAGCTGATTCATCGCTTCGCAAAGGATGCGTTCGTTCTCCCGTTGTTCGTATATCTCTGC
>DATHPO010000238.1:0-6396 GCA_035483835.1 Terriglobales bacterium | reverse complement strand
GTCCTGAGCCGAGACGGGCCCGTCTTTGTATTTCCAGTGCGCCGCGATGCCTTCTTCTGCCATGCGGTGCATTTCCTCGGTGCGGATCTGCACTTCAAAGGGTGTGCCATCCTCGGTGATCACTGAGGTATGCAACGATTGATAAAAATTGGGCCGCGGCATGGCGATGAAGTCTTTGATTCGTCCCGGCACAGGCCGCCACACGTTATGCACGATGCCAAGGACAGCGTAGCAGTCCTGCAAAGACTTTGTGATCACCCGCATGGCGTACAAGTCGTAGACTTGGTCCACGCTGATTTTTTGCCGCACCAGTTTCTTATGGATGCTGAAGAGCCGCTTGATGCGGCTTTCCACTTCGGCCGTAATGGCTGCCTCTTTCAGCTTGTCGCGAAGGGTTTGCTCGACCCGCGCCAGAAATTGCTCCCCCTTCTTGCGGCGGGCTTCGACCGCGTCGTGCACTTGCTGGTGAGTCAGGGGATCGAGATAACGGAATCCCAAGTCTTCGAGTTCGCCGCGAATCTTGCCCATCCCGAGCCGGTGAGCGATAGGGCCGTAAATCTCGAGCGTCTCCTTGGCAATTTTCTGCTGGCGATCGAGCGGAAGGTGCTCGAGAGTTCGCATGTTATGCAGGCGGTCGGCAAGCTTGATCAGCACGACACGAATGTCATCGACCATGGCCAGCATCATCTTGCGGAGGTTTTCGGCTTGCTGTTCCTCCCGCGTAGCGAAATCAATCTGGCTGATCTTGGTAACACCCTCGACAATGTGGGCAACCTGTTCGCCAAACTCTTTGCGGATGTCGACGATCGTGACCGAGGTGTCCTCGACGGAGTCGTGCAGTAAACCGGCAGCGATCGCGACCGCGTCCATCTTCATTTCGGCCAGAACCTGCGCCACGCCGAGGGGATGAACCAGATAGGGCTCGCCTGAGGCGCGGCTCTGGCCGGCATGATTTTTTTGAGAATACTCGTAGGCCTTGCGCACTAGTTCCAGATCGTCGCCGGGGCGGTTGGCGCGCATGGTGCGCAACAACTCCCTGAACTTGGTCACCGTGAGGGCGGTGGTCGCGATCTGTTCGCGCAGCGTCGCCATAATGGATTATAGCCGGGGAACGACGGGCTAAGAAGGCTCGAAGTGAAGCGGCTTTGCTGACTCCATTATATCGCCCGGAATCGGGGCCCAGCGCCGATTTCCGCGAACAACCAGCAAACGACGGGAGTTTCTCTGATACGTTCTTTCGCGCAAATGCGAGCAATGAGACGTTGCCAGCAATGTCTCTACTGATCTGTAGAAACGTAGCTTGCTACGTTTCCGGCGGATGAATGGCGATCTGTCTTGGGCATCGGTGAACTGGTAGAGTTGATCCTATGCCAGCCAAGATTCTCGTCAGCGGTTCTTCCGGCCTGATCGGATCGGCTTTGTTACCTGCTCTGAAGGCGAGTGGATACGACGTTGTGTGCCTGGGTCGCGGGCAATCTGGTGACTCGCGAATTGGATGGGATCCGGCGCGGCCTCTTGCACCTGAATTGGTTTCAGGCTTCGACGCAGTCATTCATCTTGCGGGAGAATCCATTGCCAGCCGTTGGACAGAGTCAAAGAAAAAGGCAATCCGGGACAGCCGCGTTCTGGGGACGCGACATCTTGGCGAAGCGCTTGCTCGGACGGCATCGCCTCCGCGTGTCTTGATCTCGGCGTCAGCCATCGGATTTTACGGTGATCGCGACGACGAGATATTGCGGGAAGACAGCGCTTCCGGCGGAAGCGGATTCCTGCCCGAGGTTTGTCGCGAATGGGAAGCGGCCGCAGGTCCAGCCGTGCAAGCTGGCATTCGTACGGCTTTCTTGCGTACCGGCATCGTCTTGAGCGCTGATGGCGGTGCATTGAAACAAATGCTGCCGCCGTTTCGGATGGGACTGGGCGGGAAGATCGGCAGCGGGCGTCAATGGATGAGCTGGATTGACCTGCACGATGAGATCGGGGCAATCCGCCACATACTTACGAACGAATCTCTCCGCGGCCCAGTGAATAGTGTCTCGCCCCACCCAGTCTCGAATGCGGAATTCACCAAGACGCTGGCTTCGGTGCTGTCACGGCCGGCGATTTTCCCCATGCCCGCTTTCGCGGCCCGCTTAGTGTTCGGACAGATGGGCGACGAGCTCTTGCTGGAAAGTCAGCGGGTAGAGCCGGCAAAGCTGCTTGCCAGTGGCTTTGTGTTCCAGCAGCCCGACCTGCGAGGGGCACTGCAAGATATTTTGAAGACGTAATACTCGGCCACGGATCTACACGGATATTTTCAATTATCTGAAACCTGCGAAATCCGTGCCGATCCGTGAAATCCGTGGATGATTTTCTTATTTCGCTTGCGCTTTGGCGAACTCCTCTACTCGCTCGCGAACGCTTAAAACGTGCTTGGGCAGATGCAGATGACTGCCCGCTTCGAGGATGGGAATCAGTCGGTCGAAATCCGGGCCCGAATGTGAGCCGGTGATCACAATGCGAATGGGGTGAAATAGTTCTTTGCCCTTGACTCCGGTTTCAGCTTTGACTTCGTTGACAATTGTCTTGAATTGCTCTGCCGACAGTTGCCCGGCACTGGCCGCTTCGTCTTCCAGAAGCTTGCATGTGAATCTGGCGAATACGGCATTCGTGTTTGGCCAACCGAGAACCTCGGCGTTATCCGGTGCGGTTAATGCAGCCCTGGCGTCATAGCTGAAAATTGGCGAAGCGCGTTCGGGGAGCTGTTCCAGGCGATCTACGTAAGGCGCAAGCAGCGCCACTATTTGTCCCAACCAATCTCGCAAATCGTTGCTCACCTGGACGATCGGAACTCGATGGGAACTTAGCCATGCCGCGTCGCTGGATTCGATTAACCCGGCCTTGGCGAAGAACCACACCCCAACGGCAACCAGATCGTCTGGTGGCCACGCCTTAATATATTGCCGGTTCAGCCAATAAAGTTTTTCCATATCAAAGACGGCTGCAGACGGAGTGATGCGCTCCAGGGAGAATTCGTTTGTCAGTTCCTTAAGGCTAAAGATTTCCCTCGTGCCTCCGCTCGGCGCCCAGCCCAACAGGGCCAGATAGTTCACTAGAGCTTCGGGTAGGACGCCCATGTCGCGGAAGTTTGCAATCGAGGTCGCGCCGTGGCGTTTCGAAAGGCGTTCGCGGTCGGCGCCAAGGATCGTCGACAAGTGCGCGAATTCCGGTACGGGCCAGCCCAGGGCTTCGTACAGCGCGACTTGCTTAGGGGTGTTGGAGAGATGGTCGTCGCCGCGAATCACATGAGTAATCTTCATGAGCGCGTCGTCAATCACGACCACGTAGTTGTAGACCGGCATCCCGTTCGAACGCAGAATGATGGGATCGCTGACGACTTCATTCGAAAACTCGACGTCGCCGTGAACGATGTCGTGAAAGAGGATGGGATGCTCAGGAATCCGCAGCCTGATGGCGCAAGGTTCCCCGGCTGAGCGACGACGCCTGGCTTCGTCGGGTTCCATCATGCGACATTTACCGGAATAGATCGGTTGCCGACTATCAGCCAAGGCTTGGTCGCGCTCCTTCTGCAAGTCGTCTTCGCTGCAGAAGCACAAATACGCCTTGCGCTCGTTCAGCAGGCGCTCAGCTTGTTCGCGGTAGAGGTCCAGCCGGTCGGATTGACGATAAGGAACGTAAGGGCCGCCAACGTCGGGACCCTCGTCCCAGTCGAGGCCCAACCACTTTAGGTCGGCGATGAGTTGATCTTCAAAGCGTGCTTCGCTGCGCTCGACATCGGTATCCTCGACGCGCAAGACCATGGTGCCGCGCTTCTGCCGCGCGAAGAGCCAGTTGAACAAGGCGGTGCGTGCGTTCCCTACGTGCAGGTGGCCGGTGGGCGAAGGGGCAAAGCGCACGCGGACTGAAGAATCTTGGCTCACTAAACGATGTTAACAGGAGAGCGGGAAACGCATCATATGCGCCAAGCACACCCTCTGTCATTCCGAGGAGCGAGCGCGATGAGGAATCAAGGTTTCCCCTCCTCACGCGAAGAATCCAGATCCCTCGCTTCGCTCGGGATGACCGTGTGGAATTAAAACAACCGGAAGATTTTCAGCAGTCCGGAGGTTTTGTTTCGCCTCTCGGCGCATCGTTTCGGTGCATTTCGTCCAGCAGTTTCGCCAGTACTTCAGCCCTCTGGTCGCTATTCAGCTCGCGCCGCAACTCCTCGAGTGCCAGAGCGACGATGTGATAGTGGTGGGCACCGCAGTATTTGGGATCGGAGGTAATGTCGAGCCACACCTGGTGCATGAGCTCGATATCCTGGGGGCGCATCCGGGGCGCATGCGGTCCGAGCGGATATTCGTGGATTTTTCCATTGGGCTCATGGATCTCCAAAATCAAACGCGGTCTGGGTTCGGGCAAACGTTCCCACGAGTCCCCCAGGAACTTCGCCTGCTCGTCGGGGCTGAGCTTGTTGGAGAACCCGCAAACAATGCGGCTCGAGTCCAGGCGCTGGGCGGTTACGATGATCGCCTCAAAGACATCGGTAGCCGGGACCACCAGCAGCGAAACCGGTTTGCCTTCTTTTTCCGCCACCGCGACCGCAGCAGTGAACAACTCCTGCTCGTAATGATCGAAGACTTGAGAGGCTTCGACCACTGCGCTACCGCTAAAGGAATGTTCGCGATGGTAGAGACGGCCTGTCATCACGACCACGTCCTGACGGTTTGTGTCGGTGTTCCGGAGGACGTCGCGTAGATAGTAGAGATTTCGCGGATCGCGCACCGCAACCAGGATGTTGCCCGGCCTCACTCCGAGCGCTCCGGATCCCAGTTCCTGGTTGCCGTAAACGCGGAATTGATCCAGATTCTCTGGCTTGCCGTGCCGCTCTTTCGCGACCCGGCGCTCGGAGTACGTGAAAAGGGCAAAGAAAACGGCGCTGAAGGTAACTCCGGCGATCGTGGCTTCGGACTTGGTGAACAGATTTACCAACGCGGTAATCAGCAGGACGGCCGAGATCGCGATCAGGCCCAGTGGCACTTCTCGGCCACCGATATGGAAATTGCCGGGCACCTTCCATTGCCGGTTTTCTGGCTCGGTATACCGCAATACCAGAACTGCCAGCGACTTCAGAGCAAAGCTCCAGATCACGCCGAAGGCATACAGTCCTGCCAGCACATAAACATTGCCTCTGCTCAGGATGATGGTCAGGAGCTGCAACCCGACAATCAAATTGATGATGCGATAACTGGTGCCGAATCTCCTTTGCGGCTTTTGGAACCAGTCGGTGAGGACGCCGTCTTCCGCCACACGGTTCAGCACCCCGTTCGCGCCCACGATTGAAGTATTTTGCGCGCCCGCCAATATGAGCACGCCGACCAGCACTACGAAGGCATGAAATATCAGCTTCAACACGGTGGGACCCACGAGGTACATCGCGATGCCGCCGATGAGGTTGGCGAAGTAGTCATGCCGGATGTGATCCGGAATAATCATTACGGCGAAGAACGAGACCAGCGAGGTGAACAGCAGGCTGTAGATGAAGATGACCAGGCCGGTTTTTTCCAGGTTCTTCAGCTTGGGATGCTCGATCTCGCGATTCACCTGGGCGAGCGTTTCCTCGCCGCTCATGGCCAAAACCGAGTGCCCGAATCCGACGAAGAGGATGATCCAAGTGAAACGGCTGATCCAGGTTCCGTAGAGCCAGCCCAGGGATTCTTTGTTGATCTTTACCACCCCGGGTTGCAAGGGGTTCGGCGGCAAATGAATGGGTGCGCTGAAGACGGTGATGGTGCACCAGATAATCAGGATCACAACCATCACGGTGGTGACGATCATGATCTGCAGAGCCTTTTCGCTCGATTCATGCATGCCCTGGATGTTCTTCCACCAGAAATACAGGACGATCAGAACGGCGAAGCCTGCGGAAAAATGATCTTCAGAAAAGACCAGGGGATGGTGGACATATTTGCCGATATCTTCGATGAAGCCCGCCAGGTACTGCCCGGCCGAGACGGCGCTGATGGGACCGGTGAGCACGTAGTCGAACAGCAGCGCTGACACCGAGAACTTGGCCAGCGTGCCGCCCATGGCTTCCTTGACCACGCGGTACACGCCGCCACGCACGAACATGCTGCTGGACTCGATGTAGAGAGCCCGCACACAGTAGCTGAACAACATCACCGCCAGGATGAACCAGGGGGCGCTCTTGCCGATGACTTTCTCAGCGTCGCCGCCGGCGTAATACGCGGAAGAAGCCAGGTCAGCAAGGACGATGGCGGCCGCCCGCCAGAACGAAATGAAGGTCAGCATCACCGTGGTGGCGACGAAGACCTTTACGGCAGGACGCCGGATGTTTGGGACGGATGAGGACATTTAAAGAAATGCCGGAAAGCGTAAGTCTACGAATTTAGCACA
>DATHPO010000237.1:0-7184 GCA_035483835.1 Terriglobales bacterium | reverse complement strand
TTTAACACCATATACGCTCTCTTCGTTGCAGACCTTGCATCGGAGCGCGAATGCACGAGACTTGGCATCTTGACCCTCGCTTACTTCACCACGCTTTAGCTCCTCATAAAGCACGGAGGTTGTCCTGGGAATGGGAATTCGTTGCTTGCAACGAGAGCAAAGGACACCCCAATAATGACTCTGCGTTATCTCTTGAATCATGACGAACCTCACAGGGGACCTGATGGACTACCGCGGAACGCCCAGCATAGCGCCAAATCGAATCTCAGCACTGTGCAAAGGAGGACAGTTTTTCGGAATCGCAAGCTCTAGACTTAACACTCGCCTTCAGAACTTGTGAGCAGCCTACATCGAAAACGTGAGGATAGGTATGAATGAGCCAGCGCGCCCACCGTCGTGGAAACAGCCCGTTCTAGAAGCGCTCCGTGAATCGGATGAGCGAAGGCTAGGGGAACTGGTCCTTGCGGCGGAACACGCCATAATCCTTCGCCAGCAGGAATTGAAACATTCTTCAGATCATCATGAAGAACGGAGCGAGATGCAGGTGGCGATAGCGGCTTTACTGAGGGGGCTCATCCTAAGGCCTGGGTTGCGTTGCTGGTTGCCTGCGTGCTGATCAGGCGGCGGTGCTATGGTACGGGGTGGCTTGGCTCCGGAGCCGCAAACTCGCGGAACTGAACGAAGTTAAAAAAATCCTGGACGAAATGAGCGGAAATAGCGCGCCGCGAAGTTCGGTCGAATACCCAAGTCCTGATTGATGTCATATACCGTCGGACACTCCCAAGTCGGAAGATGCAAATTGCTTTTAGCCAAACCGGAACACGGCCTGGTTGGGGAATTTCCGCCGTCTGGTGGTTCGCTACGATCGCCTGCTTACCATCTATCGAGCCTTTTTCCATATCGCTTGCTTCATGATTGTCTAACGGAGGGTTGTGCAATAGCTTCTAGTGTTTCGCAATCGTGGTTGCGATTTAGCCGCCGAGAAAAGTTTCGAGTGGACTTGCGAGAAGCAATTGCTCGTAATGGACGACTCTACCCACTCGCAAAAACCCTAGCGGCAGTGGTCATAAAGGTTCTCGGAGCCTTTGGACCAGGTGGAAAGGACCGTAGCAGCAGGCGGTTGAATCTGATGACTGAGAATAGCCTTCAACGCGATTCGAGCAATGGAACGAATCTTCGTAACATCTGACGTAACAACTACGCCTAAATCTGCGGATTATTGCCCACATGAAACTCTGGAAAACTCATTAGTTTAGGTACATTGCAATGCCACTACTATAATCGGCAGGTCCCCGGTTCTAGTCCGGGCCTCGGCTCCAGATTTTCTAACTCACTTCATTTCAAACTGCATCGCGGGCATCAGTGAACCGGATGTCGGCATACTGGCAACTGTCGCGTCAATGAGACCTCCCAAGAGCTGCCAAACGGGCAGCAAAAATGCCCATCCCGTCGGATGGCTCAGCAACTATTCGGGCGTGAATCCCATCGCCTGGCTCAGTTCGTCGCGCGCCTGAACGTAGTCGAGTTGCGACTGAAGAAGCTGCGTCTGGGCGTCGAGTTCCTGAGCGACAGCACTATCGGCCTGCGAGCTGAGCGCCTCGCCTTGCTGGAGCTGTTGCGCGGTGACACGAGTTGATTCAGTGCGCAGGGCGAGCAGCTCTTCGGAAACGCTTACCATCTCCTGAGTACGGTGCAGTTTGTTGTACGCAACTTGCACGCGGACCTGAACCTCGTCGCTGATACGTTCCAGGTTTTCTTTCGCCTCGGCCAGCACAACGTTGCTCTCGCGCACGGCCGCGCGTCTTCGTCCGCCATCGAAAATATCGTATTCAAACTGAACGCCAAAACTTCCAAAGTTGCGCGCCAGAAATGGAAGATTATCCTGGTAACTGTAGCGCGCGAAGGCTGAGACGTCCGGCACATAGTCAGCTTTACTCAGTTGTGCGCCGGCTGCGGCCTTCCGCACTTCCTCGCGCGCCGCGATGATTTCTGGATGCGATTTCAGAGCCGTCTTTATACACTGTTCTCGCTCGCAGGTATCCTGAACCGCCGGAACGCTTGCGTCGAGCGCGAGCTCCGTGGTGAGCGGCAGTCCGATAAGATCGTCCAATTGCAATGTCAGGTCCGAAAGCTGCAATTCGGTGGTTAGTAGTTCCTGTTTTGCTTGTAGAGATTGTGCGCGGCTTTCGACCAGGTTCTCATCTAGCGTGCTGCCATACTTCACCTCTTGCACACGCTCGCTCTGCAGGTCTTGCGCCGCCTTGATTTTGGCCTCGGTTGCGTTGCGGTGCAACTGCGCGATCAAAACACGATAGTAAAGCTCGTGAACCTTCAACGCGACTTCGTTCTCTGTCTCCTGCGAATTCGCGCGAGTGGCGTTCAAATCCGCACGAGCCATGTCGTTCGTTGGTTTCACGCGTGTGAACAACTGCGTGAGCGGTTCCGCCAGCGTTGTACCGCTGGTTATGAACGTTTTTCCACCTTGATTCAGAATATCCGAACGCTCCGGGAGTGGGGTGCCTCCTACAGTGCCGAGGCTGCCTGCGGGAATTTGAATGAACTGTGTATCCGTCACTTCGAACAAACGGCTCTCGTTCTTTATGGAGGGGAAATATGCGCTCTTGGCCACATCCTTGGCGTGTTGTTTCGCCTCAACCTGGAACTGAGCGATGCGCACATAGTGATTGTGCTTGAGCGCCAGCTGTACCGCCTCCCGAAGTGTAATGTGGCGAGGAGTTGCCGCCTCCTGCGCCGCCGTAGGAATCAAGGCGCCAGACAACGACAGACCAGCGATCAGAACCCCGATACGCGCGTTCATGCCTTTGCCTCCTGTGCCGCGGGCGATCGCTGTTGAATGGCGCTTAGGTCACCGTAATTCAGCGGCGACTCGCGCAACAAGGCCACAAGCAGGAGGGCAATAACGCAGGCCCAGGCAACCAAATAGAAGCCATCGATAATGGACAACGTGTACGCCTGAAGACGAACCCGGCCGCTTATGAGTCCGATCGCCCGTTCCGTAGCGGCAGGCAGTCCTGAGGATTTCGAAAAGACTCCCGCCGTGAGCGCGTGAGCATTGGCATCCGTGATCCAGTTCCCGGCCTGCACGTGGAGGCCGAGCAGGTTTGAATGTAACTTCTCTCGCTGCGCGATGAAGTGGCCCATGTACACTGCGCCGAGTTCTCCGCCAAACAGTCGGACGGTATGAAAGAATGCAGAAAACGTCAAAATCCATTGCGGCTTCGATAATCCTCCCGAAAAAATCCCCTGTAGGATGATCGTTGCAACCAAGCCGATAAACGCGAACGACTGTCCGAGGCCCATGAGCAATTCGGTGCGGAAATAGTTCGATGCCGACCACGCGCTGGTGAGTTCTGCATTCAGATACGACGCAAAAGCCATGAACACAAAACCGCAAGCCATGAGCAGGCGCGAATCAAAACCCACCAGTAAGAGAAGCCCGGCCAAAAACGCCAAGAGAAGCAGGGGAATTGCACTCCAAATCACTGCGGGCCCAATCTGATCGGCTTCGAATCCGTGTATTGCCAGCGACTGCGGGATCAGGATGATGGTTGTCACCAGACAAAAGCGAAACAAAAACAGCTGAATGCCCAGCAGCTGCGTATTCCACTGGCGAATATAGGGCATGTCAACCAAGGGATTCGGGCCCTGCAGGCGCCGTACTGTGGCCGCTAACAGGAGGAATGAGCCCCCAAAGAACAACGCGTTAAACAACCCCGAGCGCCACCAGTCGAGCCTTTCGCCTTGGTCGACGGCGGCATACAACATTGCGAATCCGGTGCTGCCGTACAGAAAAGCTGCGAAACTCGGCGCTGTGTTGGACTTTGGGGGGGCAGGAGAAGCAGGTATCCCGTAATAGATACAGAGCGCCATGAGTGGCGTGATCACGGCGGAATTCCAGAACATCCAGTGCCACGAGAGATGGTCTCTGTACCAGCCGTAAAGTGATGGGGCGATGTTCACAGCTCCATCCACGAAGGTCGCGTATAACGCGACCGTGAAGGGCAGGAACCGCAGAGGAATATTTCGCAGCGCAAAGGTGAGCGTAAGCGGGTAGAACGTCCCGGAGGCCAACCCGGCCAATACGAGACCTGTAATGAGCAGCGTGTAGCTGTGCACGAGCGGAAGGAAGGCGCAGACCACGGTAAACGCCGTGGCAGCGAGAAATAGGATTCGCCGCGGTCCCATCAAAGCGCCCAGATACACGGTAAAAGGCCCGATGAACATCAAGGCGATGTTGTAGGAGCTGCTGACCCATGCGCCGTCGTCGAAGCTAAAACCAAGATGGCCTTTGAGATCGGCGAGTCCCAGCGTGATCATTCGACCGGTAAGAGTCACAATCCCAGCGCCCATGATGACGCCCAAGATTCCCAGCAACGGGCTCTTCGACAGCTCGGACGGCGCGACCCCGGCGAGGCTCTTCGCGATTTGCGCTGGTGGAGGTAAACGTAAAGCACTGCTTGAGACAGCCATCATTTGCTCCAATCAGCGCCTGGTGCGTACGGTGGCGATGACGGAGAGGCCCGGACGCAAGATAGTCGCAGTGTTCGGATCGTCGAAGGCGATCTTCACGGGAATTCTCTGTACCACCTTCGTGAAATTACCGGTGGAATTGTCGGGCGGAAGCAGCGCAAATTGCGAACCGCTCGCGGGCGCGATTTCGACTATCTTGCCCTGAAACACGCGTCCCGGATATTGGTCTATGCGAAGCTCCGCCGGGTCGCCGACTTTTACGTTCGTGAGCTGTGTCTCGCGGTAATTCGCCAGAACCCATTTGATTTTGCTGACGAAGGCGATTGCCTGAGTTCCGGGAGACACCAACTGTCCGGGCCGCACCTGCCTTTCACCCACGGTACCGTCGTCGGGTGCGCTGATCTTTGTGTAGCCGAGATTCACTTGCGCGACGGCGAGCGCTGCCTGCTTTGCGTGAAGGTCTGCGACGAGCTGCGCGTCTTGCGATTCCAAGACATTTTTGCTGCGTCGTTCAGCCTCCGCCGCTAGTTCGTTGCTGCGCAACAACGTCTTTGCTTGCGCTAAATCCGCGTCGCGGCTTGCGAGTTGAGCTGCGAAGCGCTGCTGGTCCGCGACGGCCTGCTCGACTTTTTGCTGCGTGGTCGAATGAGATTCAAAGAGCCCTTCTTGGCGCGTGCGTTCGTCCTGCGTGCGGACCACATCGGCTTGCACGGCTTGTTTGCCGGCCTCCGCTGCGGCGATCTGGGATTTCGCCTGGTCGATTCCGGCGAGGGCCCGATCGATACGCGTGTCTTGCAGTTCGCGTTGGCGCCGATTGTTTTCGATCGCGGCTTTCGCAGCTTCTACCGCAGCGCTTGCCTGGGCTACCTGCGCCTGGTAATCGTCATCTTCCAGTGCGACGAGCAGGTCTCCCTTGCGCACTTGCTGGTAATCGGAGACCTTTACGTCGCGAACGACGCCCGGGACTTTCGTGCTCAGCGGGGTGAGGTCTCCTCGAACGTAAGCGTCGTCCGTAACCTGTTCGATGCGGCCGCCTTCCCACGAATTCCAGTTCCTGGTGATCGTGATCACAACGGCCACGGCCAGCAGCACGACCAATGCGGGGACTAGGAACTTCCGCCATTTTGGCTGCGGTGGTGCCGTAGTGTGCTCGGGCGCCGCTGTGTGAGCGGGAGCCGGCGTACTGGCGGACGCCATAATTTGGTGGCCTCCTCTATTTAGCTAGGGGTCGGATTAGAAGCAATTCGTGCCCCCAAGTTTCCCGCGTAGGGATCTGCCTGAAAAGGTTGAGCTTTGTAAGCCTGAGGGTATACAGAGCCCGCGAGCGAGTGTCAACATGTTCTCGACTGCGCAGATATCGACAGTGCCGCGCCGCACCACACGGCAGTGCCCTCGCGTCGTATGGACGAAGATGCGATGCAGGATGCGAAAAAAACTAAAAAGAATATAATGCCCGCGATGGCTTCCTCGAGACCAGAATCCGAACCGTTGAATATTCAGCTTCTCATCGATTCCATTCCCGCGCTGATACACACCGCCAGGCCTGACGGCTACCTGGATTACTTCAATAAGCCTTGGCTGGAATACCTCGGCGTGACTTTGGACAAAGTCTCCGGTTGGAATTGGACCGCTTTCATTCACCCTGAAGAACTGGATGGAATTGTGGCCAGGTGGCGAGCGTGTCTTGCGACCGGAAAAATCTTCGAATACGAAACGCGCGTCCGCAGAGCCAATGGAGAATACCGCTGGATGTTCCATCGCAAGGTAGCTCTTCGGTCTGAACGCGGCAACATCGTCAAGTGGTACGGATCCAGTATGGATATTGACGAGCGCAAAACGGCAGAAGTCGAACTTCGGCGGAGCAAGGCGCATCTAGCAGATGCGCAGAGACTCAGTCGCACCGGCAGTGTCGGAATGGAAGGAAGTACGAAGCGGATATTTTGGTCGGAGGAAGCGGCTCGGATTTACGGGTACCCACCCGGGACGGAACCGACGCCCGATTTGATACTGCAGCGATCTCATCCTGACGATGTGGGTATTCTCAAAGACGCCCTTGAGCGTGCGGCTCAGGGTGGAAGTGACTTTAATTTCGAGCACCGGTTGATTATGCCTGATGGTGCGATAAAGCATATTCATGATCTTACGCATTACGTTAGGGATAAGTCGGGCAACGAAGAAATTGTCGGCGCGATAATGGACGTCACAGAACGCAAACTTGCGGAAGAAGCGATCCGGCGGAGCGAAGCTTATCTTGCCGAAGCTCAAAGGCTCAGCCACACGGGCAGCTTCGGGTGGAAACCCGATAGCGGAGAAATTGTCTGGTCCGAGGAGACCTATCGCATTTTCGAATATGACCTCTCGGTCAAATTAACGATAGATTCAGTGGTGCAGCGCGTCCATCCGCAGGACCGCGCCGACTTTCAGAACGTCATCGATGGCGCCTCTCGGGGAGCGACAGATTTCGAGCATGCCTATCGTTTGCTGCTGCCTGACGCGCGAGTCAAGCACGTCCACGCCATAGCTCACGTTTTGCAGGATGCATCTGGCAATCGCGAGTTTGTCGGGGCGGTGACCGACATCACCGAGCGCAAGGCTGCCGAGGAAGCCAGGAAGGTGCTATCGCGCGATTTGCAGGAAAGCAAAGTCAAGCTTGAAGAGGCCCAGCGCATCACCCATGTCGGCTACTGGGAATG
>DATHPO010000236.1:0-38503 GCA_035483835.1 Terriglobales bacterium | reverse complement strand
TCCTTCCGATCATTGGTCCTCTCGCCTCTGGCACGACAATGCCTTACGGGGTTCTCACAAATGGTAGACGATATGACATAAATAGTCTATTTCGTCTAGCTAACCCAGACGGTTTTTCAAGCCCTGAAGGCTTGCGGGGGGGCCCTGATTTCACTTAGGTGGGCATCGCGTGGCATGATTGGTGCGTGAAAGCGCCTGGAAGGAAAAAATCCGAAGACACGAAAGAGAAGATTCTCGTCGCCGCCATACAGAGGTTTAGCAAGTTCGGGTACCGCCGAACGTCGATCGACGATATCGCCGAAGAGGCCGGATTGGCGCGCGCCACGGTCTACTTGTATTGGAAGAGGAAGCAGGACCTTTTTGTGGCTGGGCTGGAGCGATTTAACTCGCAATCTTGGATCCTGGCCGAAACCGCCGCTGCGAAGAAAGGGTCTGCCGAAGAACGAATTCTCGCAACTGTCATGGCGCAATACGGCGCGACTTCCGACATCGTCCACGGCACAGCAAGCGGCCATGAGCTCTTTCAGGCAAACCTTCAGCTCGGACGGGCTGTGGTCGAGGAATGCTTGCGTCATGGCGAGAAACTCCTGAATCGGCTCCTCGAACAGGGCATTCGAGACGGCGAATTCAAACCGCGCCGGTCGTTCCGCTCTGCAGACGTAGCGCACATCATCGTTAGCTTTGCGCAGAACTCGCTGCTTGATTGGCGTCATACCCCCTCCTCGTACCGGAAGAATTTGCGCAAAACAGTGAATTTCGTTCTGGATTCGATTCGCGCATGAGCGTCGGCGAGGAGAACAACGCACCGGGTACACACTTCCCTTTCCCACTCCTTTGAAGCAGTTGCCACGCATACGCCGACGACTCCCTACGCGATGACCCCGCCCCCGTCGACTCGAACGGTGGACCCAGTTGCGTAGGCAGTTGTCATCAAAAAGAGAACTGCATTGGCGACGTCTTTTGGCTGACCAATTGTGTGGACTGGCAACTGTGCGGCCGTGGCTTCAAACATCCGTTTGAGTTTCTCTGGAGGCAAGTCGTCCCAGATCGGAGTCTCGATCATCCCCGGCGAAACAGCATTGACACGGACGGGTGTTAGTTCCAGAGCAAGCCCACGCGCAAGTGCCTCCAGGGCGGCGTTAATGGCCCCTTGGAGAACCGCTGTTGCCGATGGACGCTCACTTAGGAAACCTGAGACAAGAGTCAACGAACCACCGCCGTTGATGTGCGCCACGCGCGCGACGCGATATGCTCCCCAGAACTTGCTTTCCATTGCAGCTTTCGCGTCGGTAAGGCCCAGAGTGCGAACTGAACCGACTCTCGTTTGAGCTGCGGAGACCACCACATGATCCCAGTTCATTTGGGCCTCGAAGAAGCGCTCAAGTAGCTCGTTATCGCCCGCATCGAGCACAGCTATATTCACGGCGCCGCTGAGTTTAGTGGCTACTGCTGTGAGTTTCTCCTCGTTGCGCGAAGCAATTGTGACTGAGGCACCTGCGTCCGCGGTCGCGGCCGCTATCGCAAGACCGATCCCGGAGCTGCCCCCAATCACGAGAATGCGTTGATTATCGAGAGAGTGCACGATGACCTTCCTCCTTTTCCATCCATGGCCACAAATAGCCAACGATCGAATCGATAACCCACATTTGCGTTGACTAGCTCGTTTCTCTCCGCCATATCGCTTCTGGGCTGGTTCGCGGGCTGCATCATCATCAGAAACAGCACTGAAAGAATTCTCGCGAGAGGCGCTTGTCTCATGGAGGCCCTAAGCGAGTGGCAAAGTGAAAGAAAAAATGCAGCCGTGATCCCGCCGGCTTGTAACCCTCAGAGACCCACCGTGCGCCTTGATGATCGCGTTTGCTATGGGCAATCCCATTCCAGTTCCTTGGACTACGTGGCGGTGATATTTCCCGCGATAGAATTTCTCGAAAATCAAGCGTTGTTCGGAATCTTCGATCCCGCTGCCCCGGTCGGCCACGCTGGTGATCGCAAAAGTTCCCATCAACTCTGCTGTTATCGTGATCGGGGCATCGGGCAGTGAGTACTTGGCCGCGTTTTCCAGCAGCTGCACCAACGCTTTCTTGGCAAGGTTCAGGTCGGCGCGCACGAGTGGCAACCCCGGTGGAAACTGAACTAAGACCGAACGCCGGCCCATCAGCGTCCTGCAATTTGTCCTTGCGGCGTTTATGATTTCCTCAATCGCATGTGGCTTCAGATCGAGTTTCACGCGACCATCGGGTTGCGCAGCATCCACCGCCTCGCCGACGAGCTGGTTCAGCCGGTCCGCCTCCTCGTTGATGACGATGAGAAGCTCGTTACGCTGCGACGGCTGTAGCTGCGAATTTGTCAGCAGCGCCGTCACGGAGGCTTTGATCGAAGTCAGCGGTGTGCGCAGCTCATGCGTCACGGAGTCAAATAACGCGATCCGCAACTGTTTCTCTTCCCTAGCTTGTTGCCTAGAAATAACGTGTATCGAGTGGCTGCTCACGGTCCATCTCCTCAAATCCCTTCGCGAATGGTTTGCGGGCTGCTGAGGGCGAACCGTGCAATCTCGTCTTTTCGCATGAAAACGACTCCGGGTCTGCTCTGCGCATAGACGATAAATTCTTCGAGGACTTTGGTCCGTGACGGCCGCCCCGCGATACGATCATGAGCACTCACCGACATCATGCGACGACGCTTTGAAGATTCGGCGTAGAGCATGTCGAACTCGGCTCTTAGATCGCCGGCGTATTCCTGCGTGCTGAAGTAGCGCGACTCGTAATTCACGATGTCGTTCATGTGCAATGTATATGGCACGACGGCGAATGGCTGTCCTTTCACGTTGATCACGAATGGTTCGTCCCTACTCACATCGTCAATGTGATAGATGAAGCCAAGCTCCTGAAGAATCTCCAACGTGTGTGGCGTGCCACGAAGCCAGAATGCATTGAAACCCAAGGGTCTTGTACCTGTCGCACGCTCAATGCTTGCGACGCTCTGCTTGTACGATTCGCGCTCTTGCTCCGGCGTCATGGAATATTGCGCTGCCCACGTTTGTCCGTGGCCAGAGGCTTCGTGCCCGCGCTGGACGATCTCTTTGGCTAAGGCTGGATGCAGATCGACCGTTGCACCTACCATGTGCGAGGTAACCTTGACCTTTCGGCGGTCGAACATGTCCAACAGTCGCGGAAGTCCTTCTTTGAATCCGTATTCGTACCACTTGGCCGCCGGTAGATCGGGGTACTTCGAGTCGATTGGCGGCATAGGGGACTCTGCTCCACTGGACGGTTGGGCTCCAGCCTCCATTTGCATGGAGATTGAAATGACCATACGCGCTCCGTCGGGCCAGAACGGTGCTTCCGAGTTGCGTAGTGCGGACGAGGTCGAAGACGTTTGCATAGCGAGTCCTTTCGGTTGCGGTGTTTGAGATACGACACCGGCAGCGAGTGCAGAAACGGCAGCATCCTTAATGAAGTCACGACGTTTCATTGAGTTCCTCGGTTAATCGCTTTGCTTTGAGCAGCCGACACGCTCGAGTTTGCGTTCGGCTTGCAGCCAGTCATCAAGTTCATTGCCCGGGAACCCGGTACGTTCAAGATAGATTTCATAGGAGCTTCTCTTACTTGTGGCCTGCAATGTCATATCCGGGACCTTTCCTTTCTTCGTTGGATCGCTCACTTCGAGTATCCCTTTTCGCCGCACATCTCTTTCCCGTTACACCGGCGTGGACTTGCACTTCAATATCTGGTGCAATTTTCTCCGGCCATTGAAGAGGCGGGCCTTCACTGCTGAGACCGAGAGGCCCATGACGCGAGCTGCTTCTTTCGTGGACAACTCACCGAGGTCTCGCAGCTCGATTGCTGTTCGTATTCCCGGGGTCAACTTATCCATTGCCTCGGATAGAATTCGGTTCCGTTCGCCCTGTAGAAAGGCACTCTCAGGGCCAACGCGTGTATCCGGAATTTCCAGCCCGAGTGCGGTTTCTTCATTTCCGCTTAAATCATTGATCGATACCTCGCGCAGTCCGCGACCTCTGCGCAGCAACATTAGGGATTCGTTGATCGCGATCCGCGTTAGCCACGTGGAGAAGCAAGATTTCCCTTCGAATTTGTGCAAGTGGATGAAAGCTTTTTGGAAGCTTTGCTGGACTATGTCCTCTGCGTCTTCTCGGACACGGGTGAAGCGTCGCGCAACGGCTAGAATCCTTCGGTCGTAACGCTCGATGAGGATTTCAAATGCGCGCCTATCTCCACGTTTGGCCGCAAAGACCAGCGCCGCTTCTCCGTTCTGGCACGCGATGTTCTTTCGTTGCGCACCCGCAAATTGGAGTGATGCGCGGCTTCGCTTTTCCGTGTCTAAGGCTTCGATTAGAGCCAATTGCGTCGCTGTTGCCATGATGTCTTCTTTCCTGCCGTTGCTAGCAATCGACCAATACACGACAGTCAATCATGTGGCCCTTTAATCCTCGTTATGCGACACGTTATGTGCTTCCGAAATTCCTGCACATATCAGGAACCATAGAATTAATCCTAGATTTTTCTACAGGTGTGATGGCGGGGGTGAAACTCTGTGAATCGTGATCAGTTCAGATTGGAAGTTTTCTCTTTTGAGCGAAAGAGATCTCGTATCTTCCTGGACAGAGGCGTTCGCGGGGACTTCCCCTTCCGGAAGATGATGCCTCCGGGGACTATTAACTTGATCTCGGTCCCCGAGTTCGAGGAACTCACGAGCGTGAGCTTGCCTCCGATGCGAGCGGCACGCTCCCGCATCCCTTGCAGTCCGAAGTGTCCGTCCTTCCCCCTATCCACGACAGCGGGGTCAATACCTGTGCCATCGTCACGCACATGCAGGGCAAGGTCGTTATCATATCGGAGCTCCACCTCCAATCGATTAGCCCCCGAATGCGTACATGCGTTGTGAATAGCTTCGTACCCGATACGATAGATTTCATCACGCACGATAGGGTGCATTTCTCTGGCATCTCCAACTACGGAAAATGTGACCGCCATAGAGTTAGGAATCACGCCGTCCTCGGTCACACGCCGGAGAGCTTCAGCGAGGTCGTTTGTCTGCGTCGTAGTCGTGCGCAGGGAGTTCAGCGCAGCCCGCCCTTCCTTCATGGCCTTTGCGAGCCAGGCCGACAGCTGTTCCATGGCTCGCCTCATTCGGATGGGATCGGTGGACGGCTCCAACGCATCATCCGCAACCAACTTGCTGCCTTGGATGGTCTGGAGGAAGGTGTCGTGAAGTTCTCGAGTAATCCGCGTCCGTTCGTTAACCCGTTCCTCGAGGCGAAGCTCAATGATTTTTCGCGCTATCGCCCAGACAAAGAACGTGGCGATGGAAAAAGTAGATACTGCCATCGCCGGCACGAGAACAAGGATTCTGTTTTGCACCGTTCTCATACTAGCCTCGGATCGTGAGCGTTCATCGACGAAGTCGTGATCGACGATTTTCACTAGTGCCGAAGCCTGGAGTTCGACCGGCTCCAGCCTTTCGGCGACCCGAGAGTGAACCGCCTCCCAGTCGCCGGATGAAGCCAAGGCAGTTATGGTGTCGAACTGAGTGGGTAGACTGATTTCAAGCGCTTCGAGAGTTGGCAGGAAGAGAGGATCTACCTGGGTCCCAGACGGCAAACGCGTGAGAGTCGCTTTCGTTTGTTGCATTTGCTCAAGCAGATTACTTTGCAAGGACTGACACTCCATTGCCAACACGTATGCATTCTTTGAGTGTGCCAGTTCATCCAGCCTCTGGTGAAATGACACGAGGCTCCCCTGAAGGCGCACAACTGAAATCAGTTGCTGACTCACACCCGAGAGACGATCTTCATGAAGCCGCGCGATTCGGAATTGCCAAATAAGCAATCCGTTCCCACCTAAAATCAACGCGACCAGTAGACCAAATGTCAGCGTCAAACGCGGACCGAGGTTGAGGTACCTAGCGTCAATTGACTTCATCTCAAGCTCGCTATCTGTCCGTAACAATAGCGGTATCAACGGGATACGACCTGTCCGGTATAACCTCGATTCAGTCCTTTGCGGGCGGACCAGTGCGGAAGCCCGTGATTTTGACTAGATCTTTTTCCAATTCTGCCGCCCCTTCCGGCGCGTGTCTTTGTCCAGTCAACACCGAATGCACGGCTCCGAAATAAGCTCTCGTAACTTGTTCATACGAGTGCGCGGCAACGTTGGAAGGCCGACTAATCACAATAGCTTTTAATGGGCCTGATTTCTCCGAATTGTTGTGCGAGTCGACGATTGGCGCGACATCGTAAACAACGACCTGAGTAGACAGATTGGGAACAGTGCCCTTCTCGAAGGATTCAATTTGTTCGCGGAGCAGAAAGCGGATAAGAGCCGCGTCTTCTCGAGGGTGAAGTGAATATCTAGAAACCGCCAAGCCCAAACCGCCCAGGGTGCCGGCGCTCGCCGTCGAACCGCCGGGAAGAGTTGTATAGCCAACCTCACCAATTGGGAGCTTGCCTCCCCAATGGAGGAGTCGCAATTGCTCGCCGTTTGTTGAGAACCCTCCGGGCTCGCCTCCCCAGTCACGGGCAAATACAGCTCTACCCGAATCAAAAACGTTGGTGCTATCAATCTCCCTGTACTCCGCGGTGCTAGGTGGCGAAATCCAGCCGATCCAACGTCTTGCCCTTTGCCACGCCCGAATCGCCGCAGGATTGTTCACACTTATAGTGCCGTCGCTCTCGATAATCCGTCCTCCTCCTTCGGCGACCTGCCATTCCAAGGCATTGCAAGTCAGAGATTCAGCAGCAGCTCCCGGCCAGACGTAACCCCAAAAATCTTCCTTGCCTTTCACGCGTTCGCTTGTTTGGATTCGCACAGCCATCCTCTCAAGCTCTTCCCACGTCCTTGGAGGATGATCGTAGCCATATTCACGGAGAAGGTCAGCTCGATACTCCAGAACGCCCACTTGATTCTGATAGGGAATCGCGACAACCTTGCCGCCAACTATGTAGCTAGACGCCACGGTCGGCCCCATAGACGAACTTTCAGCCGCAAAATAGGGTCGCAGGTCGGTTAGATCCCCCTGCAGCACTCCCAGCCAAGTTACATCAATCTGCAATACATCAGGGCCGGAGCCACCCTCTTGCAAGAGCTGGCGGGTTAGAGTCAGCTGGTCAAGCGTCTCTTCCTGAGCGCCCCGAAGATGCCTGAGGCCTACGCCTGTTTCGCGTGTGAACTTTCGCGATAAAGCCTCCGTCGCAGGTAACTCGTACGGCGGGATCCATCCAAGGCGAAGGTAATTAAGGGTCACCGGCTCTGGCGCGGACTGGTGGCAGGCGCCCAATGCCGCTGCAATAAGCAAAGGCATCAACATTCCCAAAAGGGTAGCCGTTCGATGGTATTTCGGCCCCATAAAAACCCCGAGTCCTCCTACTAGATTTTTCTACAGGTGACTCAGATTTGAGAAAGGCCACGCCGAACCGCAATTCTCACTGCGTGCCTCCGATCAGTGGCCCCAAACTTGTAGACCGCCTGGATTCTAATCCCCAGGCACGGACACGAAATGTGCCGCCCGAATCTTGACACTACCGGATTCGCCGCTTTCGCCGAAGAGCGAGACCTACAGTCAGTACCCTGCAGTTGTCTACAGGCTTGCGCGATCAGATTTGCAGAAGGCCACGCCGTAACGCGATCGTCACTGCATGCGTTCGATCGTTGGCTTGGAGTTTCTCCACCAGGTTTTTAATGTGAAAGTTAACCGTGGTCTCGGCAATCGAAAGTTGATCGGCAATCTGTTTGTTGCGATAGCCATCTCGAATAAAGCGAAGAACCTCCAACTCCCGCGTCGTAAGGTCCTCGTCACCCAGGTGCTCGGCGAGACGAGCCGCCACTTCTGGCGGAATATGCCGCCGGCCAGCGTAAACGGATCGAATCACGGCCAGGAGTTCATTTTTTGGCATGCTCTTAAGTATGTAAGCCGACGCTCCTGCCCGCATTGCCCGCTGGATGTCCCCATCACAGTCCGAGGTCGTCAACATGATGATATGAGCCCGTGGAAATTCCCCACGAATTGCGATAAGCGCGTCGGTGCCGTTGGTACCAGGAAGCCGGAGGTCCATCAAGGTGATGTCGGGTCGATGACGACGAAATTCGGCTATGGCTCCCACGGCATTCGACGCTTGGGCAACGAGAAACATGTCCTGCTGAGAGCCGATGATTGTAGCCAGTCCCTCGCGGAAGACCGGATGATCCTCCACACTCAGGATACGAATTGGCTTAGCCTGAACCACTAACATGCCTTCATTTGGCAATTGTAAACGAGGCGACAAAAACTAATATGTTGAACGCCGCATGGTTGTAGACCCAGTTCTATTCATCTGGACCGTTCGTAAGCTTAACCTTACTTAATACTCCTTATTAATTCAAGTGAATAAAGTACGACAAAGCAGGCTCTAGTTAACTGAAACCCTGTTGGCGACCAAAGGTCGCTTTGCTATCTGTCCGTTGATTCTGCCGATTCGGCCCCAGAGAGTTTTGGGCACAGAGAGGCCAACACATCTCATAGTTGGAACACTCCCGCAGCGAAGCCGCAGTCAAGGGCGACCATCGGGTGCCGCGTCAACTGGCCTGCCTCTCACTCCCAAGCTAAGGTACGCTGCTGCAATCACTTGGAATTTCTGGCGCGCTCGTTAGCTGGCAAAACGAGAAACCCCGGATTTCAAAAATAATGTAAGTCCTTTGAAATTTGGTGGACGAGATGGGATTCGAACTCACGACCTCCTCATTGCGAACAGCGGGGAAAATAAGCTAAGGCAAGGCACCACAATCACTTAGCTGTTTTCACAGTGCCCTGAATTGGCAGACCTGGCGAACCGGCTTTCTCTTTGTTTTTTCACTGCAGTTCGACGGTGAGAAGCCGGATAAAATCACTCGCGGTGCCTGTAACGACGACAAAGTTATTTTCGAGAACTCTCTGAATTGGACAACCCGGAGTTTTATTTTCGCGAAGCAGGGGGAGTACGAACATGGGCCTCCCCAATCCGGAGTCCAGTGGCGAACTATCGTGCGAGTGGCATGGTCTCGCGATTGAGAACTCGCTGTTTCGGACATCACTGCCAACCGCCGCCCAGTGCCAGGTACAATTGAACTAGAGAGTTCAATTCATTTCCTTGAGCCTGTGCCAACGTCAATTCGGCGGAAAAGGCATTCGTTTCATTCGTAAGCACTTCCAGATAGTCCGTGCTTCCGGCTTTGAAGCGCAGCTCCGACAAACGGGCTGCATCCTGCGCGGATTCCACCAGCAGTTGTTGCTGAATCCGAAACTCGCGGAACTTGCGATATGCAACCAAAGCATCGGATACATCGCGGAAAGCGCCTTGGATCGTCTGCTGGTAAGTTAATAACGCCTGCTCGTGTTGCGCATTTGCGAGACGAACACCAGATTTAAGCCTGCCCCCCTCGAAGATCGGTTGAGTAACAGAGCCAGCCAGGCTCCAGATGAGGGCGGGACCTTGAAAAAGATCCGTCAGCTTGGAGCTCTGGTAGCCTCCCGATCCAGTCAGGCTAATCTGGGGAAAATAGGCGGCTCGTGCGACACCGATCTGCGCATTCGCGGCGATGAGATTCTGCTCGGCTTCGCGAATGTCCGGGCGCCTTTCCAGAAGCGCGGAAGGAAGGCCAACGGGAACCTCGGGCGAATGCGGTTGTTCGGTGAGTTTCAAGCCACGCGGGATATCGTCCGGGTTGTTTCCAAGCAGAATACTGAGAGCATTTTCCTGGATAGCAATCTGTCTCTCCAGGTCGGGCACTTCCGTGGCGGCGGTGTACACCAACTGCTCCGACTGGCGCACGTCCAACAAGTTGTTAATGCCATGTTCTTCCAGGGTCTTGGTCAACTCCAGCGAATCCTGGCGGGAGGCCAGCGTGTTTTTCGATATCTCCAATTGGTAATCCAGTTGCCGCAACAAAAAATAAGAGCTCGCCACATTGGCGACAAGTGTCGAGATCACTTCCTTTTGTGCCCATTCGCTGCCAAGAAGATTCGCGCGCGCTGCTTCGGTCGCCCTTCGGTAGCGGCCCCAGAAATCCAGGTTCCAAGCCGCGGAGGCGGAAACCTGCCCTTGCGTGAGCTGATAGCTTGGGATGGGACCGACCTGTGGGTTCCCTGTGCCCGTGACATTTCCGCCCGCGCTCAAGGAGGGAAGCTGGTCGGCTCTGGTGATGCCCAACTGGGCCTGGGCCTGGAGAACTCGCGTGGCGGCGATGCGGACGTCGTAGTTGTTTTTGAGGGCAGTGCGGATTAACTCCTGAAGCTCTTTATCCTCGAAAACCTCCCACCATTTTTCGTCACCAAGCGACGCGGCACTTCGGCTGCCGGACGTAGCCGGGTTCGACGAGCCAGGAACCGGCGTAGCGCCTAGCTCCTCCGACGGATAACCTCGAAAGGATGACGGCGCGTTTACGGAAGGTCTTTTGTAGTTCGGGCCAACCGAGCACGCTGCGAGGGAGAGTACAGCTCCAACAGCCGACAGGGTCAAGAAAGCTTTTGAGCGGTTAGGCATAGGCATTGCCGTATTAATCTCCATGGTGTTCTTCAAGCGCATAGGCCTGCGCGCCGGCCGGAACTTCGGCCAGATGTTTCCGGGTGGACCGGAAAAAGGAGAAGCGGTCAAGCACGTTCTCCTGGAGTTCCTCGAGATACAGATAGATGGCTGGTGTAACGAATAGAGTGACAAACTGGGACACAATCAAGCCACCAATCACAACCAAGCCCAGTGGGCGCCGCGACGAACCGTCGGCACCGTATCCCAATGCAATTGGCAGCGCCCCAAGCAAAGCCGCCATAGTGGTCATCATGATCGGACGGAATCGTTCCATGCTGGCGTCATGAATCGCCTGATCGTCTTTGATGCCCTGTCGAACACGCTGTTCCGCAAAATCGACGATCATGATTCCGTTCTTCTTCACAATGCCCATGAGCATGAACATGCCGATGTAGGCGTACAGTGAGGCCTCTTCCCTGAAGAGCCAGAGAGTAAGCAGCCCCCCGAGCAGCGCGACAGGCAGCGAAGAAAGCACAGTAATCGGATGTAAGTAGCTTTCATAGAGAATCGCAAGAATCACATACATCACAAACACCGCAACCAGCATGAGAACGGCTAAGTCGGCAACCGTGTTCTGAAACGTTAGCGCCTCGCCCTGCAGGGATCCTTGAACCGCTGGAGGCAAAATCTGCTTGGCGGACGCTTGGACAAACTGAGTTGCCGGGCCAATGGCATAGCCCGGCTTCATGTTGAAGAACATGGTTACGCTAGTGAATTGATTGATGTGATTCACGGCCTGGGGACCGATGACCGGATGCGCGCTCGTCACCGCGCTCAGAGGAATCATTCGCTGGCCATCGTCGCTCTTGATGTAGAGCTTGCTCAGATCCTCGGGCCCCGCGCGCTGGTCGTCAGCCACCTCCAGAATCACCTGATACTGATCCGTGGGTTTCTTGATCAGATAGCTGTAATTCTGCGAGTAGGCGTCGTGCAACAGCGTGAGAATCCGCGTTTCAGAAACGCCGTAGAGCTTTGCTTGATCCCGCAGGATATCCACCTGCAAATTCGGGGTGTGGTTGTAGAGGTCGGAATTCACAAACAGAAATCCCGGATACTCGTGCATCTTTGCCATCAGCTTGCCCGCGGTCGCATACACTTCACCCGAATCGATTCCCGAGAGCGCAAAGGCAAATTGACCCTGCACGTTTGCTGTGGCGCCCGTGCTGATTTCAAGCGCCGGGTTCGGCTGCAAAAATGCCATCACACCAGGAATCGTGCCCGCGATTCCGCCCATCAGCTGACCTGCTACTTGCTGGATCGGCGGACGCTGCTTGGGATCCTTCAAAAATGCGATCAGGAATGCCTGGTTGGATCCTAAAAATGCGCTGTTTCCGCTCATCGTGAAAGTGCTGCGCACGGCGGGGTTGGCGTGCATGATCTTTTCCGCTTGGGTTTGATAAGCGTGCATTTGATCAGGAGAAGTTCCTTCCTGCGCGACGAGCACGCCGCGGATAAACGAACTATCCCCCACGGGCAGGAACGCTTTCGGCACAACATAGAACAAGTACGCAGTTCCGGCGAGACACACGACCCAGGCCACGGCGGAAATCCAACGATTTCGCAGAAAGAACCACAGGTAGCGGCCGTAGACATCCAGCACGCGGCGTTCTATCCCGCCAATCACCCGTTCCACCCAGGTTTTCGTCGAGTTTGCGCCGCGATTGCTCAGCAACCTGGAGGTCATCAGCGGCGTGAGTGTCAGAGAAACGACTCCGCTCGCGAGAATCGAAATCACGATGGTGATCGAGAACTCTCGGAAGATACGCCCCATCAAGCCGGTCATAAATACCAACGGTATGAACACGGCGGCCAGCGAGAGCGTCATGGCCAGAATCGTAAAGCTGATCTCTTTGGCCGACTGGAGAGTGGCATCGGTTGCGTTTCGGCCTTCCTCCATCAGCCTCACCGTGTTCTCAAGAAACACGATGGCATCATCGACCAGGAAACCGATGGCGAGCGTAAGGGCCATCAAGGAGAGGTTGTCGAGGCTGTAACCGAGGAGGTCCATGGCTACGAAGGTCAACAGCAGCGACAGCGGCAGCGCGACAGCGGGAATCAATGTATCTGTGGCGCGTCCAAGGAAGACGAAGATCACCATGACAACTAAAACAAAAGCGATATAGAGGGTAGTCCGCACATCATTAATACTGGTGACGATGGTTTGCGAGCGGTCGTAGGCCGTGAAGAGCACGACAGAACTCGGAAGTTGCTCTTGAATCGACGGCAACAGGTCGCGTACCGACTTGGCCACCTCCACCGCATTTACACCCGCCCGCCGAAAGACACCGATGAAGACATTTGCTCCCGGTTGTGGGTAGCCACGGACCCAGACGCGCATGTCAATGCGTTCGTCCTGCACTCCTTGCTTTGCGGTTGCCACATCTTTCAAGTAAACCGGAGCCCCGTTAGCCTGCCCGACAATCAGCCCATCGTATTGATCTGCTGTCATCAGCTGTCCTTGCGGTTGCAACAAGAAGCTGCGATGCGGACCGTCGAATTGACCGGCACCGGTATAAGCAGTACCGTTTTTGACCGCGTTGGTCAGATCTTCCAGAGTGATATTGCGGGTTGCCATGGTCGAAGGATTCGCTTTGATGCGTACCGCCGACTGCGTTCCGTAAATTGCAACCTGGCTCACTCCGGGCAGTATGCTGATCCGCTCGCCGATCTGGGTGTTGGCGTAGTCGTATAGCTGCCCCTCCGTCACTGTGTCGCTCACGATGGCGATGTACATGATCGGCTGATCGTTGGGGTTGGTTTTCGTAAACGTGGGAGGACTGGGAAGATCGATGGGCAGTTGCCCGCTGGCGCGCGTGATCGCGGCCTGCACGTCGGTGGCGGCGCCGTCGAGACTTTTCGAAAGGTCAAACTGCAGCACAAAGCTCGAGTGCCCTTGGATATTGTTCGAGGTGACCATCTCGAGTCCGGGGATCTGCATGAACTGGCGTTCGAGAGGCGTGGCGACGTTGTTCGCCATGGTGTCCGGCGTGGCGCCCGGATAGTTCACTTGGACCTGAATAACTGGGTAATCGACTGCCGGCAGGTCGCTAACAGGCAATCGGGTATAAGCAAATACTCCGAACAGGATGACGGAAACCGTGAGCGCCACGGTCATTACCGGCCGTCGAATGAATGGTTCAGAGAGGTTCATCAGCCACCCCCTTTTTCCGAACCAGCCGGCTTGTCTCCACCTGCTGGGGCTGGCGCCGAGGCACTCTGGACTTGCACCCTGCCTCCCGGTCGGACTAGCAAATGTCCAGCCAAAACTACACGCTCGCCTGCCGCAAGGCCTTTGGTTATGACGACGTCGCTGCCCTGGCGCTGGCCCAAAGTCACCGGCCTCAACTCCGCCGTGTCATCGGCCTTGACTACAAAAACGAAGGGTCCCTTCTGGCTGATCTGAGCGGCTTCATTTGGAACGAGCACCGCGCCTTTCTGTGTGTCCAGCACGAGCCTCACGTTGACGAACTGGCCGGGCCAGAAATGGCGATCGAGATTGGGAAGCGTTGCGCGCAGGTTGACGGTTCCCGTAGAGTTCTGGACGGAGTTGTCGAGAAATTCGACCTTGCCAAGACGAGCACTGTCTTCCGGATCGCTGGGAATGCGGACGAGCGCCTTGAGCGTGCCGTGATTCATCTGTTTTTGCACACCTGGAAGATCGTTTTCGGCGACGGTGAAAAGGGCATAGATCGGGTCGACACGCTGGATCGAGAGAAGCGAAGTCGTGTTCGCTTGCACGACGTTGCCGGCATCAACGAGGCGAGCTCCCGCGCGGCCGTCGATGGGAGAGTGCATGTAGCAATAGTCCAAGTTGATCTGCGCCGTTTCGATCGCTGCTTTTGCGGCTTCCACCTGCGCCACGCTCTGATCCACGGTGCTCTTTTTTGTGTCGTAGTCTTGCTTGGAAATGGCGCGGGTGCCCACAAGCTCCTGGTCGCGAGCGAATTGCACTCTGGCTAGTTCAAGTGCCGCTTCCGCCTGGGCGAGATTGGCCTTGGCTGAGTCCAATTGCGCCTGGAAGGGGCTTGGATCGATCACAAAAAGGAGCTGCCCTTTCTTGAGGTTGTCTCCATCTTGGAAGCGGCGCTCCGTGACTCGCCCGGACACTTGCGGCATCAGGTTTACGGATTCGAAGGCCGTGTTTCTGCCGATCTCGTCCAAATAACGCGGAACATCTTGAACCTGCGCCTCTACAACCGACACCAGCGGTGGCGGAAAGGCCGCTGTATTTTGGGCCTGCACTCTACCTCTGCCGCACGAAACGGAGCTCAGGAGAAGTGGCAATAGCAGCATCCAGGCAAAAAACCGAATGCCGAGTCGCGGCTCGCCCGTCGCTCTCGCTTGAATGCTTGATAAGAATCTTTCACCTGCGATACGCCTTGCGTGCCACATTTCGCCCCCCTTTGTCTCCATATTTTTTCCTCTTCAGTCGGAATTGCTCGTCGGTGCTCCGGAGAATTCCAAAAGGAATCAATCAAGGTTGTTAAATCCTGAGGAGTTGGGTCTCAGTGCTCTAGAAACAATACGTCGGAGTCATCCGAACCATTCCGCAAGATCGTGAACTTTTTCTCACACAATCTTTGCGCCGCATCATACAAACTTCCCTCGCCCTGCAGGACCTGCCGGCCTGCAGGAAAAAAGTAGACCGCTGGGTTTCCTTCTCCCAGCATTCCCCGTTCGATGCACCTCTCGGTCGGACTGGTACAGAGCGACCCTGCGCTTGGATTCACGCGACAGCGGACGAACCGCCACAGCTCCGGCACACGAGGCCCTGAAAGAGCGGACGCCGAATCTATCGGGCGTTCGCATCCGGCATCTCCCGCGCCAAGCAGGGCGGCGACTACGACCGCTAGCTTTCGCGAATTACAAATTCTTGCGTCAGTACTCATGCCTTCCTGCTACAACCGGCCACGCAACTGGTTATGTTTCGGCCAGTCACTGGCACCACGTGTCCTTCACCTTCAGCTCTGACGAGCCGCCTTAATCTCAATAAGGTGGAGACGCCCTCCGAATTAGTTAGATACAGGAGACTGTCTCCGGTTATATTTGTATGCATTCCTTCGCACGCATGTCACGCAGCGAGCACCACGTCAACTGCTCGATCGTGCGCGGCTTCCGGCGCAAGATCCCCTCGACTTCGGCGCTCGACTCGTCACCAGGAATCTCGGGATTGGCCGCCGTTCACTCGCGAAGTAGGCAGACGTTTCCAAAACTACTGATTTTTGACGGCCTCATCACCCACGCGCGAGGTGTATCTCGATCCATCCGCCCCGAGGAAATCGGACCGGGAAGAAACGGAACGTTGAGGGAAGAGAAGCCGTATGTTCATAGACTTCTATATTGTGAACATACGTGCTATGCTCAAAATGGGAGAACGAGCGTATGGCCTTAGCTAAGACGAGGTCCCACAAGCATTTTCAATTAGACGCGGGAAAGCTCAAGCGCGCCCAGAGGGCGTTGCGGGCAGAGACAGAAACGGAAACTATCGAGCGTGCGCTCGACGTCGTCATCACCGAACACGTGAGAAACCGGTTGACGGTCGAAGCCAACGACCGCTTCGTCAAAAGCGGCGTCGATATAAGGGACGCATACGGCGCATTGGAGAAGTAGATGCAGCCAGTCCTCTTCGACTCTTCCATTTACATTACCGCTTTACGAACTGGAGACGAGGCCGCCCTGTCGCTGAGGCGGTTGGCCGTCGACTCGCCGGTTTGGCTGAGTGCGGTCGTGCTCGAAGAGTTATACGCCGGAATTGCCCCTCGCGGCCGGAATGTGTTGGAACGATTCGAGCGTGACTTCGAGAAGGCGAGGAGAATTCTAGTACCGAACCTCAACGACTGGACCCAGACCGGCAAGGTATTGGCCCGTTTGGCCGCCAAATATAACTTCGAGAAAGTTGGACAGGGCCGGCTGACGAACGATGCGCTGATTGCAATGAGCGCCGCCCGCCTGGGGATCACTGTGATCACCGCGAACGCACGAGATTTCCTGCGGCTAGCCGAGTTCCGTCCTTTTCAATGGAAAGTCCACGATTTTAGCAGTAGCTAACGCGATCCACACGCTCCGGTGCTGTAGTAAAAATGGATTCAGCATCTTGAAAGTAAGCGAGTTCTACGGCCGTCGTCGGTGCCAGCCGTGTCTCCTGAGAAACCTCGGTGGGGTCGTCTCCGGCGACGGAAATGCTGAAGCTTTCCGCCTTGGCATCATCGGAGCGCGTGGCCAATTTCGCCTCCTTGCCCATCCACAGCCCGGCAGTGATCCGCACATCTACGTCCCCTTTCTCAGCAAACAGCCTGGAGTCCTCCTCCATCCTCAAGCTCGCAAAGATGTACTTCCCGGCAGCCAAGCTTAATTCGCTGTTGTGGGCGAGAGTGATTGCTCCATAGATGCTCGGGGCGAGAGACTGATGCTCGTCGTGTCCTACCTTTATGTCGGGTCCGTTTCCGGAAGCAGCATTATTCGGAATTTCCATTTTGATTATATAAAGTACAGTTGACTTACACTTAAAGTCAACAAACTGCCCCGGAGAGAGAGCCTTCCATTGGGAGTGGCCAGGGACGGATCATTGGGCGAATCTCGTCCGAGCGAGTACCCTTGCGAATGCCGCCGTCGACAACATCCGCATTACTTCGCATTTGCCACAGCCATCCGACGCTCGACGTCGGAGCGGCCTCAGAGGAGTTAGGATTACGGACTGCCTCTTGTTGGACAAGCACCCCAATCGCGCAAGGGTTTCGCTCGAAATGCCCTGCAGCCTTCCAGTATGGCAGTACGGACCGAATAGAACAGGCGATTTCGTCAGGCAGTGCGGTCGCGATCGCAAAAAAAAAGGAATTGCTACTATCCAATAATGGATGTACTATACTCCATATATGGAGCATTGTCAGGAGGCTAGAATGGCCGCCATCAATCAACTGGCAGCAGGCATTGCTTGGGAAAAGCCAGCTGACCTTTCCAACAAACAGGTCCTGAAGCGATTGAGTCCTTCGGCGGTAAAAGCGTTCTTGAGAATTCGCGAGCTTTGGGAATTGCGCGATGAAGATGCGAGACAATTACTGGGAGGCATCTCAAATGGCGCATTTTACGAATTGAAGAAAAAAGCGCGTGGCACGCTTGATCAAGACCGGCTGACTCGGATTTCTATTCTGACCGGGATCTTCAAAGGGTTAAACATCCTCTACGGCAAGAAGCTCGCCGACCGCTGGATTCAACTGCCCAACGACAACCCGATGTTTGAAGGAGAGACTCCCCTTAGCTACATGATCAAAGGTGGGCTCCCCGCAATGTTGCGCGTGCGCCAACTTCTGGATTCTCGCCGCGGCGGGCGATAGGTTGCTACCACGCCTTTCCGATGTTCTCCGTGACGAAACACACCGTCTTATTCCCGCCCGATATACCGACCGCGACGAGAGCGTTCTAGGGCGCCTCACAGATGATCCCGACGAATTGAACGAGTTGTTCGAACTCGAAGGGGCTACGAATGACCGGCTTCTCGGAGAAGCTGGCCTGCTTCCAGGTATTACGGTACGGGAACTGGTCTTTGGCCTTTCTTATTCGCGCATTGTCAACGCAGCTTTTACGCACGCGAGCCCACTCGGAAGTCGCTTCAACGGGCCGGAGCGCGGTGCATGGTATGCGGCGTTCACCCGCGAGACCTCGGAACTGGAAGTGGCCTACCACAAGAGCAAGGAACTCCAAGAAGTCAACTGGCAGGAGAAAGAGGCTTTTTCCTACGTCGATTTCCTCGCTGATTTTCGAGGCACGTTTCATGATATTCGCGGCGACGCACGCTTTGGAGATTGTTTGGACCCAGGCAGCTATAAAGCATCTCAACGTTTGGCTCGAGAGCTTGTTGAAGGAGGATCCGCCGGTGTGGTGTACCCGAGTGTGCGGCATAAAGGCGGAACTTGCATCGCATGTTTCAGGCCCGCGCTCGTGAACAATGTCCGGAAAGGTTCGTCCATTTGCATCACCTTTGAGAACGCGCTTGCTGTTCCCGAGATCCGAGAACTCTGAGAGCAACAATGGCAGATCTCAATTTCGATTGCGATTGACGTGCCGCACCTGCCCCCTTGCTTACTTTCACTCATCTTCTAACACGCCGACGCTTTCCTAGTTCATCCAGATTTTGACCGTTTGGAGTATCCCATGACCATCTATAAACAACCCGGCTCTCCGTATTATATCGATGCCAAAAGAAATACTCCGATCGCCAATTCGCAGGCCATCCGCATGCTCCTCTCCCCCGGCAAACACAACATCTCCGTCTCAAAGAAATATGTAGACAACGAAATACCGATCAATGACCTCGATATAGCGGCCGGAAACGAGTACTGGATTCGGGTTGATATTTCAGCTGGAGCCTTTGGGGCGCACTCGAGACTCTATCTCGTGCCCTGTGACCAGGCCCAGTCGGAGTCCAAGCGAATGGAAGAAATAAGAATCGGTGATGTGCCGATGGAGTGGTAGTAATACAATCTAAGGCAAACTATTTGCCTCTTTCATTCTCGGATTGTCTTTCGCCCTGATTCTTCTCCCGGAGCAGTGACGGTGTCAGTGCCTTGAGACCATCATCGATACCTTTTGGATGGGGGCGACTATTTGTCAGTGGCAGTCTGCGGAGTATACAACATGGAACAGCCTTACGTCTGATTTCGGCGCTAGGCCAGCTAAGGTTGAGATCATGAATCTCCTTATGATGAAGCTACGATTCCCGTTCCGGGAATTCGCCTGGGAGCTGATTGTGCAAAAGTGCACAGTGGTCCACAAACGTTCCAGATTTGTATTGACACGTATTTACTATCATGAGAATATACTGGCGCGCCCTACACGGTTACCTGTGTTTAAGGAGATTCAAGGATGCTCCCCACCCCGCCAGGGAGGCGTTTGCACCTGAATCGTAGCTATCTGCAAAAGTATTCATTGTCTTTAGGTCTGCGACAACGCGCTGCCCGGTTCTGTCCCCAACTCTCAGCCGTGATTGGGGGCAACATTGGCTGACGAATCTGCGCCAGGACCGGATCGCTCTCCAAGTCTCGAACAACTCAGTTATCTCGTAAGCGGCATATTCAATGCCCCATCCGTCGGTCTCGCGGTGTTTGATACAGAGGCACGGGTGGTAATGTCGAATCCCGCTTTCGCCTCCATGATTGCGGACGCTTCACCCCCCGCGCTTAACGGTAAAACGATTCGTCAAATCATGGGTGACGCTGGCGAAGACCTTGAACTTGCCATTAAGCAATTCTGGGAGGCTGGACGGATTGACGCTCGGGTCGAGGTTTCAAGAAGATCGTCCCAGAACCGTGAGGTCAGCCATTGGGATTTCAACCTAATTCCGTCCAGTAACGATACCTCAGGACTTGCCCAGGTCATTGCAATAGCAATCGAGACAAACCATGAGAAAAAAGTCGAAGCGTATCTTCTTCATTTGATGGCAGATATGAACTGGATTCGCGACCAAATCGCAAAGGACCGACCATCTCTCGAAGATCGCCGCGAGATGCTCGTCCCTCTCGGCGAGAGAATTGGTCTGTTGGATGCGCTGTCAAGGGAAGTTCAGAGAGTGTCAACGCTGTTGCGATGCGGTCCTACCGTACGCGCAAACGGAACGGTTACGGACAGCCAGTTAACGGCCGCAAATCATCGCGACCATCGCCGCTCTCTGAATCTGACGAAGTTTGAACCACCGCTATCGCCCAGAGAACAAGAGGTCCTGAAACTCATCGCGAGCGACAAGGTCAGTAAAGAGATTGGTTCGATGCTGGGGATAACCGCAAAATCCGTTGACACGGTCAAATCCCGCATCATGTTAAAACTGCACGTTCACTCGACTACCGCCTTGGTGATCTACGCCATTCGAAACCATATCGTCTCGCTGGATGCCACAGCTGGCGACCCCGAAAGCTTGTAGGCAATTACCTGACGCAATCTACCGACTATACATACTTATAGATTAATTATAATAGATAATTATACATCTTAAGCTTGGGAGGATAGATGACCAATCTTTCCGAGGCAAAGATAGGTCTGTCGGCCAGGCCTGTGATGGCCATCGAGGAAGTTCGGCGGATGCGGGGCGGCTGCCAGTCTCACTTGATGCGCTGTTCCGATGGTTTCTATTACATTGTAAAATTCCAAAACAATCCCCAGCACAGCCGGGTGCTCGTGAATGAACTTCTGGCCACTCGGCTTGCGGCGAGACTGGGCCTCCCGACCACACCCGCCGCGATAGTAGACGTTTCCGAACGCCTCATCCGTCTGACACCGGACTTGTCGATGGAGCTGGGGCGTACTCGTGCGCCTTGCACACCGGGACTGCAATTTGGTTCGCGCTACTTTGGAACACCACGCAACGGAGAGACTCTTTCCACTCTACTTCCAGACCGGCCATGTTCCCCCGAAAATCTTAGCGACTTCGCGGGAATGCTGGTTTTTGACAAATGGACCTGCAATACAGATGGACGGCAGATTATGTTGCTTGAGAAGTATAAGGAACCGGGTTATTCAATGGCGATGATCGATCAGGGGTTTTGTTTCAACAGTGGCGAATGGAACTTTCCAGACTCTCCTCTCCGCGGTCTGTATGTAAACCGAAAAGTGTATGCAGAAATCAAGAGCCTCGATGACTTCGAGCCATGGCTGAGCCGATTAGAGCAAGAGTTCGACCTGGAGACCCTTTCCGGGGCTGCGACCGGTATCCCTCCAGCGTGGTATGAGTTTGATTCAGACGCTCTTTGCAATTTGTTGAAATGGTTGAATCGCCGACGCGGTTTAGTCAGGGAACTGCTGTGGACAGCATGCAAGCGGTTGCCGCGTGTCTTTCGACAGTGGGTCGATGACGCAAACTCCAAAATGGTTTGCGTCAAATGATGCCTATGGAACCCGGTGAAGTTGTTTGCCGTCAAATTCATATAATGCGGCAAGGCGTCCCAGCTGGGTGACTTTCTCGGCCAATTTATCAGCAAGAAGCTCAAGATGATGCATCAGAGGAACACCTTTATTCGGAGGTTTCCTCAAAATCACGACGACCGTTTCAGTTATTCCGTCGGTTCCCGTGGGTTGCCCTGTCTCCCGAGATTCAGCTGTAGGTTCACTGACGTACAAAAATCCCGCCGTCAGCATTTCACTTTTCCCGGAAGACTTCTCCGCAGGGAAGGAGATCGGCCGATCTCCCAATACCAAGTGAAACGTTTCTCCATCAGAACGCGAGATCATCGGAGCTTCGTCGTTCAGTCGATCAAGTAGGAACGGTCCGCCGCGCTTCTGGCAATGCGGACAGACCCCAAAATTCCGAAAAAACGGTTTCAAGACGTCATCTGAATCATCAGGAGCGAGGAACCCTGAAAACAGTCGCAGACGGAAGGCGGAAACTCCCATAGGTCCTCCTACTTAGGCAGGGAGGGCGCCCCTTTCATTAGGCCATCCAACCTTGATGCCCTCAAGGATGCCGGAGTGGGATGAATGGGCGCCCTTCCGAAGCCCGACTTTTATACAGTGTGTCAATTAGCTTGTCAAGAATCTAAATGCAATTCTACCTCCTTAGATATATACTTCTATATGTATGAAGGCTTCTACTCGGGCCAAAGGTTCGGTCTATCGTTCGCTCGTGTCAAAGAGCGTAGGACTTCAACGTCTTCTATCTTGATGCTGCCAGAGGGTGTAGACGACACTGGAAACGGCACGAAAGTCATCTTGACCCCGAATTGCCGAGTTAAGACTGAAAAAGTATATGTGCTGGTAGTCTCCACCGCTTAGCAGGGCGACCGAGCGCGAAACCTGATACTCGATTCCGCCTCCGACCGCCCAAGACCACTTGTTGACGTATCCTGCCTCATTCTCGGCTCCATTAAAGGGGATCACCCCACTCACTCGGGCACCACCGACTAAGGCATGAGCGTACGTCGCTAGCCTTCCACGTCGCGCCGGATAGAAGACCGGGCCGACAAGATAACTCAGAACAGCAACAGGCTGCCCCGTACCGAGGACATTGGAAGCTCTCACGTAGCTCGGATTTGCAGTCACTCCCAGCCGGGGGGATAAATCTGCTGTGACCGCCGCATCCACACCCGACAAATTCACTCGATTGGAGGAAGGCATACTGAGGTTTGTGAACGCGTATCCCACGCTGGCCTTAACTTTTGGATCTCTCCACCCGAACACTGGTGCTCTCGCTGCGGGAACCGGATCGTAGTGGTGTCTTGGCGTGCTTTGCGGAGTGGTTGTTGTCGGACTAGGGTCTGTCGGAGGTAGCGGAGATTGTGCCAACGCTAGCGTTGGCAGAAAGCACAGAAAGACAGTTCTAAAGGCAATCATCGAGAGCGCCTCCATTTGAGATTCTGTGATCCGTCGCACTAGCAGCGGGAGATCATGGATTACCTGACGGTATGTTGCTGAAACGGATCCGAATTCGAGCCGCACTTCTTGGGAGGCCTTTGCCAATTTGTAAGAAGTATCGATCCGAAACTGCAGGCAAGATCGGCACAAGTTCCAAGTCCAAACTCGCTGTACTGCCTTTCCACGTTGCAGCATCCAATGAGCCGGCTTTGTTGTGCGCGACGTGATCTGCCGGTCCATACTCTCTATTGAGAATGGGGAGCAATGCCTCTACCGAAGCGAGAGAGAGTGTGTAACTGAGTTCGACCAGCTTTCTCTTGTAGAAAGAAGCAAATAGCCCGAACGGGCGGGCCGGATCGACTTCCGCTAACAATTCGTGGCCCGCGAAGGTCACGCCTTTCTCCAGGCTACAGTCCACCCACAGCAACCAATTCGCCTTGAAGCTCCGCTCATCGGACCATTCAATAGGTCGCACGACGCAAATGGCCTTTTTGTGAAGCGAGCGAAAACGGTTCAAAGACTCTCCGAGTTGATCATCATTCAATCTCAGGGTGAGAGTTCGGCGTCCATCTCGAGCCCGTGCGGTGCTTCCAGAAAGTTCTACGAATGCCACGATGACGGCAAACATGACGCTGCGCATCCAAGTGATACAGCCGACTTCTCGGTAATGCCGCATCTCACTTTGCCTTTTCCGCCCGCTGGTCTATTTTTTCTGGATTCATCGAGAATTTTATCGGCGGACCGAACTGGACTTGGGCCATCCTCCCGGTCTTATGCCAGTAGATGAACGGACGGATATCTTTGAATCCGGCATTTATTGCCATCTCTGACACTTCTGTGATGGCCGAGAGAGGAGCTCTATCATCAACGACCTCAATGATTTGGCAATTCCCACCCTCCCGAAGCTTCAGGTCTGCAAGAAAATAGTTCGCATCGTACTTCCTGTACTCCATGTCCCTGTAGATGCCAGATTGAAGCTTAAACCGGAGCCCCTTGTCAGTCTCATAGACAAGAACAACGATTTGTCTTTGATTCGAGATACCAGGGGAAGCGTTTCTCGAACTTGCAGGGGCCACGCCGAGCGCAAGGATTAACTCCGATAGCAGAATCACGGAATATCTCATGGAATTTTTCATTTCACCTCTCCGAAGTTTCGTTGGCCCATAGCGACGAACAGCACGCAATATCAAGACGCGCAGACAGCTACAGGCTAATGAGGGGTTGCAGAATTTGTGCTAGTTGGCGCTACTACATGTGCGTACGTAAAACCGGCAGAAGCAAAGTATATGTGAGCCACAGTTGACCCCCACAAGAGCCCGAAGGCGAGATTTCCCTCACCTCTCTTTTTCATAAAAGCGAAACCCGCATAGGCCACCAGGTCAAGAGGAATACCAATGCCGTACGATCGCGCTCGGCTCGGATTGGACCCAAAAAGCGGGTTGGCTTCTGTGCACGTGTGCCTCCGCAGGCATGCCTGTGTGCCCTCAATATCTGCGACGGTCGCCGCAAGATTGAGCGCGTATCCAACCAGCATGGCCGGATTCCTGGCAGCGTTTGCCCAGGTCGCGTCGTGTTCGGTCATGTGGATTGGGTCAGAAAAATATGCGCGACCGCCCAGTAGAGCGCAAGACTCGCCGTTGCCAGAAGGGCAAGGGGCAGGGCCGTCTTGGAGACTAGGGAGAACTGGTATTGGATTGTCTGGGAGAATTCGAGTTGGCTCTTGGGCAAACGTGACTTGTAGCAGACTGATCTTTGGGAATTCAATTCGGGCAAGCGGAAGTTCGGTTACTTCTGATTGTGCTCGCGACGACATTGCCGACAAGCATGTCAGCGTCAGCGCGATCAAAACCCTGTTCATAATCTCTCCAAAAGCGGGCCGACTGGCAAACCTGTGAAAGGGTTAGCAAGTTGTGGACCGCGGATTCGGATAAAACTGAAAGGTAAAACCCTTTTAGAATGAACAAGCCAGATGCTTGGTTGTGCCGCTGGAACAACGGAAATTGAAAAAGTCCCATCTTGGGAAGGCCTCTTCGGGAATCAGTTCCATTTCGAAACGGCACGCCAAACTTAACTCGTAGGCAGTTCGACCCGTTCTTAGAAGACTGTTGCTGCAACTGTTAGAAAATACTAAGCCTAATCGGGGGGAGACTCTGCAAATGACCCAAGTTGGGACGGTGGCGAGGAAAATGCTCTCGTGCCTAGCAGGAGGTACCATCAAATGAAGAGTTACATCGGGATTGCGACTGCAGCCGCGTCCTTCGCAGCGTTAATCCTTTCCGTTTTTCCTACGAAAAACACATTGAGCAAAAGTCTTGCGTGGGCCGCCAAGCTCGTTGCGTTTGTCGCGCTTTTAAGCTCTTGCGTTTGTTCAGCCCATACTCCGAGACACGATCAGACGCTCAGGCTCGGGGGTCTGAGGAAGTACGAAAAGTTGAGTCTTTTTAAGGCGCGGTTTCCGCGTTCAATTTGTGGCGAGCCTCTAGACCCCTGGCACATCAATCGACACACTCTGAACGATCCTGATAACTCTGAATGGCTTACGTGTTGCATTGACGATCCTAAAGAGGTATCTGCTTTCTCCGGGTTCAAAGTTCTATCTCGTGATCGCAATTGTCCCGTTCTCGTCGGTTTCCATCGAGAACGCCTGCACGACATGGGGTTCGCGGTGGATGCGTCCTCGATTGAGACAGTCTTACCAGAATTCGAAAAGATATATGGACCGATACAGCACGTAAAAACCCTCCGTACAACGACCGTTCCGGTCAGATTCGCTTTTTGGAATTACGGTGATGTAACTCTCGAGTTGAATGAAGAACTCCTTACATACAATATTTTTGAGATTAATCCCCCTCCTAGCGATAGATCGCCGGAAGCAAAGATCGTCCTACTCAACCTGTTTTAACTTGTGCGGAGACTAACTGACAAACAGCCAGCCGAGTTGGTGCCACGGATGAGGTGAACCCAGTGTCGTCACAGACCTAGAAGTTCGATTTGGCAGGATTGGAATGCGAAGTACATCTGGTTCAGGCCACCTGAGCGATAGCGAACGGCTAGTCGGGTGCTATTCGGTGACGCTTCGGGGACTCAAATATCTGCGCGCCCCTGTAGCATTACAGAGATGAGGAGGCAATTACAACAAGGCGGCTCAACTCCTCGGGAATCGTACGCCCAACCTTTTGACACCCTTTGAGCGATGTGCGGCCTCGGAAGCAGCAATACAAGGAATGAAAGGGTAATGGTAGTTTATCTCATTCGGATTGGACGTGCCGTGTTACATAACCGTCTAAATATTTGTCTTGGAAGGGTCGAAATGCAGGCATGTGACATTGCTGGCGTCTACCCCACAAAGGAATTGAAAGCCGAAGCGACTCGTTTCGTCCGCGAACATTCTAGGGAGTCACTTTCCCAGATAAAATCTTGAATTTGCTGCTGAACTCCTGATAGTCGGTAAACTGGCCGCGACACCAATATACTCTCTTTTTCAAATTGGCCTGTGTAGAAATCGTGAGAGGAATGAGCCGAGGAGCCGCGCCTTTTCGTTGCAGCCAACCATAAGTCACGACAGCCTGGTAGTCTGTCCACCTGCCCAAAAGTTCGAAATGCTCCGACATCCGGAGGATGTTAGTATCTTCATCGGTCCAGACTTCGCCGTAGCACCCGACGGTGGCGATCTTACTAACCGCGAAGAATACAAAGTCTAAGATCGATTTAAACATACATACGGCGTCCTCGGGGTCGGCCCGATACTGGAAAACCTTTATCCGACGCTCGTTGACTGTCACGTCGGCGGCTTGCTGAATTTTTAACCGGAGTTTTGTTCCTACCATTTCAGGTAGTTCGGACCACTCTCCGCCCGATGACATGGCGTTATTTAAAGGAGGAAGGGGTACATCCTGTGACTCCTTTTTGCCATCGGGATACTTGCGGAATCGTTGGTAGCCATCCAAGACCCGGATTTCGTATGCGGACGTAGCAGATGGCGCCTTGTTTCCAGATCCCCAAGCAAAAGTTTGCACCGCGATAAAGTCCCGCATGCTATCGGCGAGAAGCTGAGCCTTGTTTCGCAGTACCTTGACTTCAACAGGTTCCTCGGGGCGGTGCTGAAGCACGTCGGCCGGAGGCGGCGCTACGAATCTTGGATAGAAGTCTGCCGAAACTGGGGAGATGTATTTGGTCGAAGGAAATATGCTCTGCGCCAGGCTAGGTTGTACCTTGCTCACAAAATCAGCCAGGGACTGAACAGGAACGGCCATTGCAACGAGTTCAGCATTTGTCCCTATCGAATTTAGAATGCCGACGATCTGCTGAGTCTTGCTGTCAACGACTATGCCGCCGCTCGCACCAGGGCGAATTGCTTTATCACCGGATAAGCTGTAGTCAAACGAAAGAAGGCCTGCCGTAGTCTCGCCCTTAAACTTGCCATGAAACTGTAGGAGGCTGCGGAAGGGATTGATGCCCTCTAGAGGATAAGCGTAAATATCTATGTCCTGCCCAACTTGCAGCTCGTCAAGACTGAAAGCAACGCCGTGATGGTAAGGCAGCGAGTGCTGTAGTTCGAAGATGGCAAGGTCTCGACTGAGCGTGTACTTCATGCGACCCGCTCCAATGCCCTCGTTGACAGTAGCGCCTTCATCCTCTGGCCCGGTAGCAAGATAGCGCTGGACGACTTTTTGCCCTTTGATTTTTCGAGGGCGCGCGAACAAAGCGACGTGATAATTGGTTCCGATGAAACGGCACTCCTGATCCAAGCAAAAGGCTGTGCCGAACCCCCCTTTCACGCCAATCCCTATAAACTTCAAATCAGTCAGAGGAAAGACGGTCATCCTAAAGTCGCGCTTCTGGACTGCTGAAGATGTCAACGACGATGACGGGCAAGGGGAACCTTCCTGGGCCAGTGCCGAGCGGGATAGACAAAAGCTCACGATCAAAATTGGAATGACTTTGCGCGACATCATAGGACATCACTCGGACTTCCAACGAGTGCGTCCTGATAAGTTGCATGCGCTTTTCCATAGATTTAACAGTTAATACAAAGGGTTTAGTGACGATTGCAGTAATGGCTCAACCAAAATGGAACGGATAAGAAGGTCATTTCGGGAAAATCGAGCCGTCGCTAACGAAGTGTCTCGGGAAATAGCACTCCAGGCAGGACGTCAAACGGGACCAGGAACTACGCCTAACTCAATTCACCCGGCCCGGAATGGACAGGCCGTCATCTCGTAGCTTCTTGATACGCTCAAGAACTTCCTCGCCAGTCAAAACATTCTTTTCCGCGAGAATCTCAAACATCGCTTCGATAAGAAGCGAATTGTAGGAGACGGTTTTCTGGAAGATTTGCATTGGATCATCGGCCTTCTTTTGGTTCATCGACGCCCCACTGAAATGGACTTGACAAAAGATACCAGTACAGAGTATGTAGGGTGAAGTAAATACGTTTGCACGGCTGGTGTCAAGGAGAAACATGACTTCCCAGATTCATGTCATCCACGCGGTTCGGCCGAGCCAGACTTCGCTCCTGGCAGCGACAATTGCGTGTTTGGTTGCAACGGCCCTGCTCGTCGCAGCATTTTTCTAATACGCGCCCCCTCGTTAACGGTTCGATTTCGATGCTTGAGGCTGGCCGAACTTCTTTGAAAATCTCATTACCCTCCGAATTTCTAGAAAGGAGGTGGGTCGCATGCCACTTAATGAGACGAATCTGATTTTGGTGAAAGAACATCGATTCAAGTTTGTTGTAGGGAGGAAAATGCATGTGTTCGTCGTCGAGGAATTAGTTGAGGGACCGGTGGACTGGCCTGCGAAATTTAGGCTGAGATTTTGTGCTTCTGCTCGATCCGAGATTAGAACGATCTACGGGGCCACCTGCTACGAAGTCGCGGAGAAGGCCGCACATTATGTAGTTGAGATTGCGCGTCAGTCAGGCCACGCTGGAATATCCACAACGAATCGCCCGTCTCAGGGTCCGCCACTCCCCTCTCGTCAGACTCTACAGCCGTTACAGGTTCAAGAATCAGAATCCGATTGAGTGACATGGGAATCAAGTATCCCCAGAGCGGGACAGAACTTCAGATGGCAGATGGAGGCCCTCGATGGGTAAGAGGCAGGCCTGATCAGACGGAAGCAACCCTGCATCATTCACTGTACGCTACACAGACGAGCAATAATGAACAATTGCGTTAGACAAGAGAAAATCACATGCACGATGTATTTACTAACTTTCTTTCCGCCGCGCTTCGCTCAGCTATAGCCTTAAGCTCCCTCGACGTTCCATCCTCCAGCGTTCTGTATCTGGAAACTCAATTTGGAGAAATACAATGAGAAAGTTTGCTTTGTCTGTTTTTGTTCTGCTCTTGGTTACTCTTGTCCGCCCGAATATTGCTGCTACCCACGAGGACGACCGCAAGGCTGACCTGATCGTCGACGACGATAAAGTTCAATGCCCTGCTGCAACATTCACGTCTATTCAGGACGCCATCAATGCCGCTAACCCTGGAAGTCTGATTCGCGTTTGCCCCGGTACGTATCGCGAACAACTTTTCGTCAGCAAATCACTCAGCATCGAGGGCGATAATGGCGCGATCGTGCTGCCAAACAATATGGTGGCAAATGCAACCGGTTCTTCCGGTAGTCCAATAGCCCCCGCCATCCTCGTCAAGGATGCGGCGAATGTCGAAATCGAAGGTCTCATCGTGGACACCGCGAACAGTGGCGTAACCGAGTGTTCCCCGGACCTTATCGGCATTCTGTACCAGAATTCATCCGGCAGTATTGAACACAACGCGGTGCGCAACACAAAACTTTCCGTTTCACTCAATGGCTGCCAGAGCGGTGATGCCATCGTGGTACAAAGCCTGGGTGGGGGAACCTCCAAAGTCAAAATCGACGACAACAGCGTCCACGACTATCAGAAGAACGGAATCACCGGGAATGAATCGGGCACCGAAGTCAGCATCACCAAGAACGTTGTCACGGGCCTTGGTCCGACAACCGGCGCGGCACAAAATGGCATTCAAATCGGTTTCGGCGCGAAGGGCGGCGTGTCGGGGAATACCGTCACAGACAACGTGTGGGCTCCCTGCGTTTCCCTCACAAACTGCGCATTTAATGCCACTGGCATATTGGTCTTTCAATCCGATGATGTGCGCGTTGAACACAACTCTGTCGCCACGAACCAGGTTGGCATCTTCGCGAACGGACAAAACGCCAAAATCGAGTCGAACGACATCTCTAATTCCCTGGTTCTCGTGGGGATTGATTTGGCCGGTGACGATAATCTAGCCGGTGGCAATGACGTCACCAATTGCGGGCAGTCCGCCATCCTGATCGAAGGCAACAACAATAAAGTTCAGAGCAACGAAATCACCGAGGTTCCCGTGGGAATTCTGAAGCTTTCCGGCACAGTGGGAAACACGCACTCCGGCAATTCATTCTTTGACACTTTGATTCCCGTGCAGGACCCTGTGCCAGCGCATACGGTCCATGTCGCGCCTCAGCGCTAAATTCTTTTTCGTGCACGTCGCCGTGCGGCAAGAACACACCAGTCCGCGTCGAATAGGACGGATATACTCCCGTATGCCGCGCGGGCGTTCTCCCAGTAGAGATACTAGGCGTTCGAGGTGAAGAGATAACCCGGACGGGACAGCCGTCGAGTCAGGGAATCGGGCTATATTCAAAGCACATGGAATTTTGGCGAAGCACAGGAAGACTCAACTCTATACTGCAAGGGACTTGCGCCCATATTGACTCTGTCCAAGTCTGAGCATAGCATCCTGCCAGAATGGGGAAGGCATTGGAGCGGAACCGCACGGAGACTTTTGCTTTTTGGGAGTCTCGCTTGGGCCCGATGGTCCGGCATCCCCAACAACGATGACGCGATGCAAACTCCGCGCACAGGGGTCTCTAGGGCCAAGCCACAGCGCTGGATGCGCGCCGGCTCGATTCTCATTTCCCTCGCAGCCATCACCTTGCTTGCGACTGCGTTCGGAGCGCGTTTCTATCCTGCCTCCTTGTCTTCCGTTTTGCTGACGCTTGTTCTTATCGCTCTTTGTGTAGCGATTGCTTTGCATGTTCGATTTCTGCGTCTGGCTCGTCGCGAACAACGGGAGACGGCTAGCGCGCTTGACGCCACGGAGCGCGAATATAAATCCGTCTTCGACAGCACACTGGATGGCATTTTGATTCTCGATGACCGTGGAATCTGTCTCGAAGCCAATCCGGCAGCACAAACAATGTGTAGTACCAGGCGCGACGAACTCGTCGGGCAGTCAATAGCGAAATTCTACGGAGGGGATGATTTCGAGGGCTTCTGGAGGCAGTTTTTTGATCACAGGCACGACCATCGCGAGGCACAGATCGTCCGGAAAGACGGCAAGACCATCTTCGTCGAATACACCGCGAAGGCGGATTATCTGCCCGGAAAGCATGTTGCCGTCCTGCGGGACATCTCCCGTAGGAAGCAGACGGAAGCAGCTTTGCGGGAAAGCGAAGAACGATTTCGGCAGATGGCCACCAACATCCAGGAAATTTTCTGGATGCTCGACGCAGAGAACATGAAGGTCCTCTATGTCAACCCGGCATATGAAAGTATCACCGGACGGCCCTGTGAATCGTTAGTGGAAGATCCCAAATCCTACGAAGAGGTCATCCATCCAGAGGACCGCGTCCGCATTCTTTCACGGCTGGGCGAATCGGTTCAAACCGGCCAGTTCGACGAGGAGTTCCGCATTGCCAAACCGGATGGCGCGACTCGGTGGGTGTGGGTGCGGGGATTTCCCGTGCGTGATTCTGCGGGAATTGTCCGGCGCCTCGTGGGAACTGTCCAGGACATTTCTGCGCGAAAATCAGCCGAAGAGGAGATAGCTCGAAACCTCGACAGGGCGGAGTCTGCCGGAGCGGAGGCCGACGCTTTTCGCAGGGCAACCCTTGCCCTCACGCAGAATCTCAGCATGGACTACGTTTTGGACACGCTGCTTCAGTCGCTCCTGAAACTTGTTCCGTGTGAATCAGCCCGCATCCTGTTAGTGGAAGCCGGCACCCGGCTCTTCCTTGCACGCGAGATGCAAGGGTGCGAGACGAATCGCCGGATCGCGAAATCGCCTGAAACCCTTGATGCGAAGGAGAGCGAATTTCTGATGCACGTTCTCGCCGGCAGGAACAGTCTGCTCATTACGAACACTGGGGTAGAGACAGGCTGGAGTTCTTTCAAGGGTTTTTCACATCTGCGCTCGTGGTTGTGTGTGCCGCTCGTTGCATCGCAACAGGTGCTCGGACTTCTTTCGCTGGGTGATTCTCATGCTCAGGCGTTTACGCAGGAACACTTGCGCCTTGCCAAATCTCTCGCGATCCCTGCCGCGGTTGCCATTCAAAATGCTCGGCTTTACGAGCAGGCCGAAATCTTTCGTGCCGAACTCGGACAGCGCCTTATTGACTTGGAGCAGGCACAGAAAGAGCTTCGAGAAGTACATCATGGCAAGGAATTATCCTAACTCCCGTCGAGTTGAAGTGAGACGCGAGAACCATCGGACGCTTGACCACCGAGGAGCATTCGGTTCTGAGCCGAATGATGTCGGACACTTCGAACAGAAAGTCATACGACCAGCGGAAGACCTGCTTGCCCAACAGCCGTTCTCCAGAGCCATATGACTACAACGGTGTTTGAAACCGTTGTCCTCCGGGGTCGAAGGTCTAGGAAGAACCTTAGTTCTCCGGCGAACAGCAGACGATGGGTTTGTCTCTCGTGTCTCTGGGACGTGAAGACAAAGGTGCCCTGCTAAGGTATATGCAGGTCAGATCCGAATTGTGTCAGCTGGCGGTGCTATGAGCGGGCAAAGTATAGAAGGAGCTTCACGTCGTTTTCGTTCGCGTCGAGCGCGCGGAGCGCGGCGAGGTATGCGGCGCGCGTGTCGCCTTCCGCGACGAGATCTTTTCCGGCACCCCAGGTAAAGTCCGGATGGCCCAACTTCACGGCGACGACGTCGGTGATCATGCGTGCGTGGCGTCCGTTTCCGTTGGGAAACGGATGGATTTTCGAAACAAGCTGATGATGAAAACGAACTAGGGATTCGTCGACCGGGAACGTCTTGTGTTCCAGCCAATACTGAACGTTGCCGAGGAGCTGCGGAATGCGCTGTAGGATTTCGCGCGAATCACAGCCAATATTTAGTTCATGTTTGCGGTACGTTCCCGCCCATTTCCAAACGTTATCGAACATGCGGTAATGCAGCTCTCGGACGTAAGATTCTTCGAGCGGGTCCGTGGATTTCATCGTGCGATTGTCAAAGGCCCATTCTCGCGCGCGCAGAATGTTCAGCGCTTCGTATTCGTTCAACTCTCCCATGGTGCTGATGCGGGGAATCAGTTGTTCGGCTTCCTCCGGACGAATGGGCGTGTTCCCGTCGGAGTATTTGTGGTCGAGGATGAAGTTCATTTTGATTTGCCATTCAAGCGTCGCTGGACTTCATCCTCAATCAGTTGGTTGGCGTTCTCGGGTTTTTGGTCTTCTAGCGCCATCGTATGAACGACGCTCTTGACGTCACGAGATGCTCGCTCTCGTGTGGGGTGTTCGGCGAGTTCGGCGAACGAGCCGGACTTCGGCACGAGCGCGTAAATAAGGTCGCATCCCATGGCATCGGCGACGCGGCGCAGAGTGCCCAAAGTGATGCGGTCGGTGGCCTCGGCACGTTCGAATTTTTGAACGGTTTGCCTCGGCGCGCGCAGGTGCTGGCCGACTTCCGCTAAGGTCAGGCCGAGCGCTTCGCGTATGGAGGCAATCCATCCGCCCGAAGGTCGCGGGGGTAAACTCCTTGCTTCACTAAGGTTGCGGTCGAGCTGGGATAGTCGTAAATGTCTAAATTGGCGGTCCATAAGGCTCTCCTGTCATCCTATAGTGCGACAACTTTACGACAATTGTCAACTCAGAAGATGACATTTACTGCTTTACTGACAACCTATAAGGTGACATTTTATTGATAGTTGTCATCCTATAGGATGACATGACTTGCTTTGATTTCCTAGCTAAACAAGGCAAGGTTACGGTGACCTGATTATGTCGCCTTCCTGGAAATTACTCGGGCCTCTGGAAACGGCAAATGGAATGCTCCTGTTTGGGGTTTCGACCGCGATGATTTTTGCGGTCATTCAACGGTTGGTTAAGGTCAGGTTTGTCGATCTGAAGGACTGAGTGCGTGCGTGGGAGGTCCAGGATAGCTAGGTGGCTATCCGACGCCAAACAAAGGCTTATGATGTTCGGCTGTGTGGTTAACAGCCTAATGCTCGATGGCCAAGCTCATGAGTCGCCGGTCAAACGTCTTGGTTATGCGTGCTGCCTGTCGCATCCCAAACAAGTTTTCGGAATTCCTCTCGATTAGCGCTTAGCCGATTTGGAGCACGCACAGAAGGAACTTCGAGAAGTGCAGCACGGAAGTTTTCTAATTCGCGAACTGGTTCACAACCACGGACCCACTGGTCGCAATACCTGCCAAATTGACACCCGAGGAGGAGACGACGTGATGAGCGACGCAGACGTGGCACGTCTCTAATTTCCTTCGGTCGTGGAAGTATCGTCTTCCGCTGGACGATGTTCCGACCACAAGAAAGGTATTTCACCGTTCCCACGTCGCCTCGCGGCAGTATTTGGCCCTTCCGCACTGGCCGTTTTTCCGAGCAGGGAAGAAGGGTGATCCAGTGCTGGAGATTGCACGGGTGTGGCCCATAAGAGGTTTGTGGCCAATCCCGTCACTACGCCGCCTCGGGAAGCACGCTTCTGAAAAACATCGGTGGTTGACAAGGGGTTGGACCTTCACCGAAGCAATCCTGTCCTTCGAGTGAATTCGACACGGTGTTTTGTCCCATGGCAGATCGTACGGCCAGCGCGACGAGCAGCTATTCTTTCCGGTTTTTTTCACCGGAAGAAGTCAATCGAATTCTGCGCGAAGGTGTGAAGCGTGGCCGAACTGGTTCGCACGATGCGATCGAGAGAATCCTGAAGCACGAGCCGGGCCTCGGACGCGCGGAATTATGGCGACGAATTCGTCACCTCAAACAATCGTCGAATGGAAGGCTTTATCAGCGCACGGCCTGGAGTCCAGAAGACGACCAAATCCTTCGAAAAGGTTATGAGGGAGGCTGGAAAGGGAAGCGCGAGGCGGTGCGCGAACTTCTTAGGCGGCATCCCGGTTGGCAGCCTCACTCGATTTGGGGCCGGGCCGCCAAGCTTGGACTTGTAAGGAAGAGCCCGCAAAAAAACCGACAGCACTCCCGACAGCCTTGGACCGAAGACGACGACCGAATCCTTCTGGCCATGGCAGGATACAAAACCGCGGAATTCATCGCCAAGGCCTTACATCGATCCGAAAATGCCGTCCGCTACCGACTTGCGGTGCTAGGCAAGAGCAGTCGCGTTCATCTAGAAGGATATGCTCGACGGACCCTAGCAAAAGAGTTGCATCTCGGGAGCCGTACAATCCAGCGCCTCATTGTTCAGGGTTTGCTTGAGGTTCGGGATCCTCGCATTACGCGGAAGTCCATGGAAGACGCATGCAAGACAGGACGCCTGACGGCGTCGCTGCATGACCAACTGCCTGATGCTAAGGAATCCGCAGCGATCCCGCTAGAAGAAGGGCCTGCTACAACACCGTCGACCAATGCAATGCCAGTTGCGCCCGGCGGCCCATCAAAGCCGCCTCGTTCTTGTCGGGCCAAAAGAATCTGGGCGGATGTGGCGAGGCAACTCAGTGTGGACGCCAGTCTGATCGAGCAGCTCATCTTCCGTGGCGTGCTTAAACTCTATGATGCCCGAGTCACCGAAAAATCTCTAACAAGGTTTTGTGCACGGTACGGCGCGTTGATCAAATCCGATTTTCTCGATGCGGAAACACGGGATTGGCTTGCTGGCTGCATGGATCTTGCGCCAACTGCGGGCAAGGACGAAGCTGGCAGGTTGGAAGCTTTTCGTAGGCACGCAGAAGTGGTCAGGACCTGTGAAGGTTGCGACAGAGCAATTCGTGGCAACGTGTTCTTCAGACACAGCAAGAGGTGTCCTCAGCGGAATACGTGCACTGAATCGAAAGTGTCTGTGGCGAAACGAATTCAATCCGCCGAGGAGGCAGGAGGGAAGTAATTCCGGTCATTGTTAGTTTCTGTTCCCGCGCCAGAAGGCCAAACTCCTTGCAAGCGCTGCAAAAGAATGGCGGGAGCCACGGAACTCGAATGCGGGGCCAGCGTGACAGGGCAGCGTTCTAACCAACTGAACTACGTCCCCAGCCGTGGAATCAACAACTTACAGTAAATCGTTGCAAACAAGCCGTTTGCAAGATTCGCATACAGTGCACTGTTTGCCTGGTTCGCCCCTGACTGCAAGCGTTCCTGGCAAAACCTCCTGTAAATCTCCTGTAAAAATCAGTGCCCTCATTGCGAGATTTATCGTAGCACACATAGTGAAAGAAGCGAAGCGCTCGCCATCGCAAGATCGTTGCTGGCTCTTTTTGACAGGCTAGACCGGTGTGTGAAACCGTTGTCTGTCCACCGGCCTCATGAGGTCACATGTACGGTAAGCCGACTTTTTGTCCAAGTGAAACTGTGTCGGTAAATACATGCGCGTTATCGGTACTAATGCGACCAGGGAGCTGGTAAATTTCGGGTTATGCCTGTCATCCAGAAGTCACTGCGAAGGATTCTGCATCCTAGAATTGACGAATGATCAAGCGGCCTGATGGGTCTTGGCCTTTTCAGTCAAGCCAAGCCCGCCAGGATCATGCCCAGCTTGCGGTTTTTGTTCGGGCGAGCCATTCGAGCCGTCTTGGCGCAAAGGCAAGATCTCGTCTCGCCTTTGCGTTTGAAGCGCCCGCAATTGAGTCGCATAGTAGACAGTGTCGGGCCCTGCTTGCTCGAGGGCCTCGCGCTCGCTGATGTGCTGTGGTTCCGGCGCTCCCACACTGGCGGCAAATGCGGGTAGCCAGACGGACATGACCGACGGGTCGTCGTCAACAACGTTGTAGACCCCTGCAGGGCATTCAAGCGCGGCGACGGTGGCCGCCGCGGCGTCCTCAACGTGCACCCAAGACCAAACTCCCGATCCCGAGCCCGCACTTGGATACCGCTGTTCCAGCACCTGATGAGCTGCGTCCCCGCCTGGCCGGAACCATGTACCGGGCCCGTAAAAGAATCCATAACGAAGCGCGACTCCTTCCAGACCCTCCGCGCCGAGTGTGCGATTTTCAAGTAGAGTATATGTCCGAACGTTGGCTGAGATCGCGGGCGAGGCGTTGAGTGCCAGCGGATCTGTTTCGTGCGCAAGCCCGGGACCTGGTGCATAGTAGAATCCGGTCGACTGGATGATGTATCTTCGCGCGCCGGCTGCTCGGGCCACATTCAAGACATTCTGTCCGCCTTCGAGCCTCAATTTATGGTCGCGCTCTGCAGCCGCGCGCATCTCGTCTGGTGTGTAGTGTTTCGGCAGGGAAGTAAGCTCGTCGGTGATGACCTCCGGGCGCGCTCTCTTTATCACGGCGTCGACAGCCTGGGCATCGAGTGCGCTCGCAAGGAGTCCCTCAGCGCCATCCTCTTTGAGAGTCTGGAGACCTAGTTTGGAACTCGTCATTCCAAAAACGTTATGACGCGCAGATACCAAAGCAGAGATGAGTGGACGCCCAATAGCGCCCGTGGCACCGGCAACAAGCACACTCATATTTCCCCTTCAATCTCGTGGATTAGTACGATCAACGGATCTCCCGCTCAGTTTCGTAATCGATTCAGAAGCTTATCCAACGTGAATCGGTCAGGCTCCCAGAACGCCAGTAAGAATGCTGCAGCGGCTGCCGAGAAGACCGAATAGTCGAATGGCGTCTTGATGCCGAGACCTGTGGACATGCCCATAGCAAATGACGAAAGGAGAAGACCGGAGAGGACGGAGGCCATTCGTATCTTGAAGCCCGCGATGAGCAATATCCCAAAGAGTGTCTCAGCGACGGTAGCTGCCCATGCAAACGACACCGTCAATGAACTGGGGAAAAGAGACGTCACTGCGCCCGTGTACTCCACGAAATGAGCGAAATTTCCCCAGGATACGTTCTTTGCTCCATATGGCCCCCACAAGGCAAAACGATCAGCCACAGCGGATAGAAAGGAAGCTCCTAGCGCAAATCGTGCGAACAGACGGACAATCTCTGTCCCATTCTCTCTGAGTTGCGCGGTTTTTGAATTCATACGTGCCTCCTCGTAAGGAATATTGCTTTAGGCAAAATGGTTTCATCGGGGAAACGCAATGCTCGCGTCCGAAGCTAGTGAACGGGAGTGAGAATCGGTGCTCCTTCATTTTTGATGAAAAATACGACGAACTTCGCTGGTTTCGTCTTACTCGCGTTACGGCTTACGGTATGAACGTCTTCAGGCGATTCGTAAAATACCTGCCCGGGACCAAGCCGCTGGAGCGTGCCTCCGCGAACCTGCATCTCAACTTCCCCTTCGAGAACATAGACAACCGCATGCGCATCATGCCGGTGGATCGCGTCGACGGCTCCTGGGGCGTAATTGACAGTAATGACTTCAATCTCTTTATTCGGTGCTTCCGGAAGCTGTTTCGTAAAGAGCGTATTCACTTGCGGGGCATGCATTGCCGTGGCA
>DATHPO010000235.1:0-8320 GCA_035483835.1 Terriglobales bacterium | reverse complement strand
TGTGGCCAGCAGGATGAGCACACCGTGGTCGGTAGCTTTGCTGCCGATGCCCCATTGCTTGAACAGAGCGACCGAATAACTTTCGATATCCGATCCGTCCAGCGACTTGATCGTAACGACGGCAATCTGTGCGTGCGCCTTCTCGTCGATTTGCTGGCAGATGCTATTGAGTTGCGCGACGGTGTTCGAGTTGAGAACGCCGGCAAAATCGTTGACGTAATTCGTGGGCTTCAGTTCCGATACAGGCTCGGCGCGGAGGGTCAGCGTGAACGCGAGAAGAACAATTGCTATCGCGGTGAATTTGCCGCCGAGTTTCATGCGAAGTGATTATAGGAGAGAAGTCGAGCTTGCGCTCGACGGACAGCCGAGGGCTGGCTGTCCCCGCGTGCTCAGAACGCACGCAGAAATTCCACGACCTGCCGCTCCGCCCAGCGGCCGTCGTCGCCGTCAGGTTGGGCGAGGAATGAGCAATGGCCACCGTCCTCAGTTTCGACAAAAGTGATATGGGGGTTGGAAAGAATCTTCCGCCGCGTTTCCGGAAGAATGCGGATGAAGGGATCGTTGGCCGCGTGCAGGATCAACGTCGGCACGGCGATGCGGTCAACGACGTTGGCGGCGGCCGAGCGTTCGTAATAATCCGATGCGCCCTCAAAGCCGCAGTAGTGAGCCGTGACCTTGTCGTCGAAATCACGAAGGCTGGTCACGCCCCGCATGCGCGCAGTATCGAACACTCCGGGAAACAAACGCGCTTTCGCTTTTAGACGACGGCGCAGTTGCCACATGAAGTAATACTCGTAGAGCCGATTGGCGGGTATGTGCAAGGCGTCGGCCGAGGCCGCGAGGTTCACGGACGGGCAGACCGCCGCAACTGCGCGGAACTGGGGTGGCCCTCCCTTTTCCCATTCGCCTGCGAGCTTTAATACCAAGTTGCCGCCCATAGAGAATCCAACGAGAGCAAATCGGGAAATCCGGTCCTGGAGCAGAAGATTCTTAGCAACAGCAGCAATATCCTGAGACCGCCCCGAATGATACAGAGTAGGTGACAACGCGTCCGTGCCGCCGCAATTGCGCTGGTTCATGCGCACCACGCTCATGCCCGCGGCCATGCCCTTCGCCGCAATGCCGAGCATGTACTGAGATTCACTCGAACCCTCGAGGCCGTGCACAATAATCACAGTCAGTACGTTTTCCCGGTCTGTCTGCCAATGGCAGTGGCACAGCACCCGAACGCCGGGTTCAACTTCGATCAAGCGCTTTTCGGCCGGGGGGACGCTGAGGCGCCGTGGGAGAAAGAAACTAGCCAAGGTTTGGCGATGTCCGCCACGCAATCCGCGTCGTGCCACAAATTGTTGCGCTACCGTTTGCGTAGTTCCCACACTTTGATTTTAAATGGATAAGGTCTGTAAAACCGTCAGGAGTTGTCCATGCCCATCTTCGAGTACGTTTGCCAGGAATGCGATCATCCATTTGAAGCGCTGGTCTACGGCAGCAAGAAAGCCGAATGCCCCAAATGCCAGAGCAAGAAACTGGCACAGCAACTTTCTGTTTTTGCCATGTCGACCAAAGGCTCCGCAGGCGCATCCCCTTCGGTGGGAGCGTGCGGGAGTTGCGGCGATCCGCGCGGCCCCGGCGCGTGCTCCATGCCCGACATGGATTGATTCTGTCAAACACCCCACCTCGATCTCTATCTTAGGCCAGCCGTGGATGACTTTCGGTACCTGTTTTCGGGTGACCGCGGTAAGTTTCGATAATCATGAATATGCCGTACCTTCTCAGGAGTCGAATTCAAACGGGTCCTATGGATCGTCGTCGCAATCGACGTGTCGCCGCATTCCTGACGGTGCGCATCTGGGGTGTAGATGCCAAGTCCATGCCCTTCACGCAACATGCTCAAGTCAGAAACATCAGCGATCGCGGAGCGGTGCTGCAGGGAATGATCCGTCCAGTCAGGGCCGGCGCGATCCTCCACCTCCAGCATGATGAGGATCAGGCTCAGTTTCGAGTCGTGTGGGTGGGCAAGCAAGGCACCCGTAGACAAGGTGAAATCGGCCTCGAGAGTGTTTCGTCAGAGCCGTTCATCTGGGATGTAAATCTGCTGCACTGCGCTCAGGCTGCGGGAAAAGGGTAGGCGCAGTTTCCTATTATTCTTGAGTCTTACCGCGCTCAACTTTCCTTCTTCAGTGAAAATTCTCCGCGCAGGTCTTATTCCTGATTTGCGGACTGCTCGGGATTCCACTATCCTGCCCCTTCCAGATGCGAAGCCAGGAGAATGCTTTGTGCGGGCAATTCTTGTAATTCTGATCCTGTGTTCGGTATTTGTGTCTTCCTCCGTCGCTGAGCCACGGCCATTAAGTCTCATGCCGATGCCGGCCAAGGTGCAACTTAAAACTGGCCAGCTTGTCATTGACGATTCGTTCACGGTTGGAATCAGCGATCCCTCCGATGTGCAATTGCAACGGACGGTTCAACGCTTCCTGGATAATCTCCCCCGCCAGACCGGCATGCCTCCGTTGGACATGAAGATGGCCGATGCAGCTAAGGCAAAGCTGGTAGTTCACACTGAACACGCAAGTAAAGCCGTGCAGGAACTCGGTGAGGATGAATCGTACTCGCTTGAGATCAGCCCTGCGGGTGCGAAGCTCGATGCCGCGACGACGCTCGGAATCATGCGCGGGCTGGAGACCTTTCTGCAGCTGGTGCAAACCACTTCCGATGGCTTCTCCGCACCGGCAATTGCGATTCAGGACCACCCGCGCTTTCCCTGGCGCGGCTTGATGATCGACGTGGGCCGCCACTTCATTCCGCTCGATGTTCTGAAGCGCAATCTGGATGGCATGGCAGCGGTCAAGCTGAACGTATTTCATTGGCACCTCTCGGAGAATCAGGGCTTTCGCATCGAGAGCAAGAAATTTCCCAAGCTGCAGGAGATGGGCTCGGACGGCCTCTATTACACGCAGGACGAAGTGCGCGACCTGATCGCTTATGCGCACGACCGTGGCATTCGCGTGGTCCCGGAATTTGATATGCCCGGGCACAGCACAGCGTGGTTTGTCGGCTATCCCGAACTGGCCAGCGGACCAGGGCCGTATCAAATCGAACGCAAATGGGGCGTCTTCGATCCGGCCATGGATCCTACACAGGAGCGGACTTACAAGTTTCTCGACGGCTTCATCGGGGAGATGGCGAATCTCTTCCCTGATCACTATTTCCATATTGGCGGGGACGAGGTAAACGGGAAGCAGTGGGACGCGAATCCAAACATTCAGGCGTTCATGCACGCTCACGGGCTCAAGACCAATCAAGATCTTCAGGCATATTTCAACACCCGCGTGCAGAAAATCGTGAGCAAGCACGGGAAGACGATGGTGGGATGGGATGAGATCCTGCGGCCGGATTTGCCCAAAGACATCGTGGTGCAATCGTGGCGCGGGCAGGATTCGCTGGCGGCGGCGGCCAAGCAGGGATATCGTGGCATTCTCTCCTTTGGGTATTACGTCGATCTGATGTGGCCGGCTTCGAAGCACTACGTGGTTGACCCGATGAGTGACGCGACGGCAAACCTGAGTCCTGACGAAAAGAAACTGATTCTGGGCGGCGAGGCTTGTATGTGGTCTGAGTATGTATCACCCGAGAATATTGATTCGCGCATCTGGCCTCGAACCGCAGCCATCGCGGAGAGGCTGTGGTCGCCGCAGGATGTGACCGACGTCAATTCGATGTATCAGCGCCTGGCGGAAGTCAGCCGATGGCTGGATTGGCTCGGGCTCACGCACAACTCCAGCTACGGCCCCATGCTGCGCCGCATCGCCGGCTCAAATGATATTTCGGCTCTGCTCACATTCACAGACGTCGTGGAACCGGTGAAGGATTACAACCGCGAAGAGCTTGCCGCTGTCGAGGCCACGAGCTTGTCGCCATTGAATCGTGTCATCGACGCGGCTCGTCCGGAGAGCGTGACCGCTCGGAACTTTTCGGATCTCGTGGATGCAATGGTTGCAGGGCGCGCAGACGCCCGTGCCAAGCAAGAAGTCCGAACCTCGCTGATCCGCTGGCGGGACAACCAAAGTAATCTGCAGGCGCTTGAGACCCAATCGTTTCTGTTAAAGGAGATCGTTCCCCTGTCGCAGGAACTTACCGCTGTGGCTACAACCGGTCTGCAGGCGCTCGACTACATGGACCGGGGAGAGCGCGCACCCGCTGCGTGGGCAACTGAACAATTCGCCTTGTTGGAAGAAGCCCAGAAGCCGAAGGCGCAATTGTTGCTCATGGTCGCGCCATCTGTGCAGAAACTGGTCGAAGCCAGTAGCGGGCAGAAAGCGCCGCCGCCACCGGCGGAGAAGTAGAGACACGCCAACGCTTAGTATTCAGTTGCGATTCGCCAATTCCCCGACCGCGCGATAGGCCTGATCGATCGCCACATCCGTATAGGCGCTCGCGCCCGCGTCGGAGTTCGCGATCGTAATCCTGCCGAATGGCTTTCGTCCCACTACCCATGGTTGTTCGCCTTCGGGCCAGTCGGGGTCGAACAAAGAATTCGGGCTGTAAGCGTAGCCGTGAGCCCATCGATTTACAGTGATGCCCTCAACGTCGCGTGCCGGATCGAAACCCGCAGAGCCCAGCATTCTTGCCAGTTGATCTCTGACATTCCGCTCAAAAGTCGAGAACGGCGTTCGCATCAGCTCTGCGCGGCCGGCTCGAAATTGATCGCGCTGCGGCAGCCCCGGTTTGCATGGCGTGCGCAGCATGAACAGAACCATGGGCTCATCGGGCTTGCTGGGAAATTCATATTGGCCCAAGCTGACGGGAAAATCGAGCGCCGTATAAGTATGGTAACCGCCGGGCGCAACGATCTGATGAATGCCCAGACTCTGAAAAGCAGTCCAGTTGCTGATCGCAACGTGGGTGTAGACGAGCGGAACCTTGACGAGGTAGTGAAGCGCGTCCTGCTGTTTTTGGGGGAGCTCGGGACAAAGATACGGAATCATCATGTTGTAGCACGCGAGAACACAGGCACTCGCCTGCACGCTTTGCAGCTTTCCGCCGCGCATGTACGAGACTCCGACCGGTTTCTCCGAACCCGGGTTTTCCAATTTCGAAGACCCGTCGTGGCGGACTTGCACGACCGTCGCGTTCAAGCGAATCCGGATCGAGGCCTTGGCATCGTCGAGACGGCTGTACTCGGCGCGGGCAGAGACCACGTCCTCCATGCTTTGGCCGGGAATCGCTCCGGGAATCAATGACCGAACCAGCAGACGCGCGATCGACGCGTTGCCGTCCGGAAAATGGAAAATGTAGGGCTCTTCTTTTTCCACTTCGCCGAGGTTCAAGCCGTCAAAGCCCGGGTAGCTGAACGAGTGGTAGTCGTCGCCATTTTCGAAACATGCAAGAGCCGGCACAGCATCGATGCCAACGCCGAACAAATCGTGGGGATAAGTCTGGAAAAACGGCAGCGCCTTGGGATTGAGTTTGCAAACTTTAGTGAGATAGTCAGCGTAGCTGATCTTGGCCAGCCGCGCGTATTTCTCCTGCTTCGATAAGCCCGGCAGGTAATCAACTTTCTCCGTATAGACGCGCGCGATGTCGCGTCGAACCGGTTCTGAAAGCGGGGCTCTGCCAAGGAACTCGGGCCACGGCGTCGACCCCAGCCCCGATACAAGGCGATCCTCGCCAAAGGTCTCATGATCAAAGAAGCACGCGGTGTTCAGCTTCGCGTACAGCTTTTGATCGTAAGCTTTGTAAAAGCGTTGGGTGTCGATACCGAGGTCCGCGATGAGTGCCTTCGCCACTTTGCTATATCGTGCCGGGCTCTCGATCGACTGCGTTCCGCCATAGCTCAACAACAGCCGGTTCGCGGCCCGAAACTCATTGCGCTTGGCGTGTCCGCCGAAATCGTCGTGGTTGTCGAGGATGAGAATGCGCGCATTCGCACCCGCCTGTTGGCGATAGAAGTAAGCGGCCGCCAGCCCGCTAATTCCGCCGCCCACAACCACGAGATCGTACTTTTCGCCGGTGCTCTCGGGTTGACCCGCAGACTCCCAGAACTCGCCGTCGCGCAGGCTGTGCGCAGTGGTGTAGGTCCCTTCATGATTCCCGCGCATTCCCATCAGGGCCGGAGGATAGTACTTCGGATCCTTCTCGGGAGCAAAAACCGAATCACTCGACCCCAGACCGTGCAGCCACGGAGCGCTCGAGGCCAGAATTGACCCTCCGACGGCAAGCGCGACTCCGTCAAGGAAGTCACGCCGCGTGATCTTCCGGTTCATCCCCAGCTCGCGGTCGCGCGAATCGGCGCTCATCAACTGTCCCATTTCTTCTATGAAATATAACCAGGCAAAACCAGAAGCTTACTATAGTCGCGCAATGTTGCAGAAGTGGGCGGAGAAGATCGGAGTGATAGCGTTCTATCGGGCGATGTCCACGGATTCACTTCCACCAGAGAGAAGTACCAATCAAGGCAAGCATTTCTAGAACCGCGAGGGAAACCCACAAGCGTTGGCGAAAAATCGAACGCCGCAAGTCTCTTTTCAAATCAGCTTCGAGGACGTGCACGAATTCAACTTCAGCCGGATCCGGCTTGGGCGGCGGCGCAGCGACTCGAGCAGTCGGCACGAAAGCCGCCTTCGGCTTGTCAGGATAAAACACTTTGGGCGTGCTGATCACAGAGGACCAGCGCGGCAGCTGCATCGCGCCCTGAGTCAGGCTGGGGTCGTCCATCGGGGCCGAGGTCAATTGCAATGCAGGCAGGCGCTCAGGAGCAGCTGCGTCGGCGAGGCTTCGCAGCAGCGAAGTCCACCACATGTGACTCATCTGATCGCCGATCAACTCGCCCACATCGACGGGGCGTGACTCCAGTTGCAAAGGCGGCAGCGTCTCCGGCGAAATTACGTCGCCAAGGTTTGTGAATACCGTGCGATACCAAGGCAAGCTCAGGATGTCGCCCGCAAGCATGCCGACATCGACAGGCCGTGAAGTAAGGCGTAGCGGAGGCAGCTTCTCCGGCGACAAAGTATCGCGCAGATGGTCGAGCAAGCGGAGCGGTAGGGGGCGATTCCAGGCCTCGGGCAGCAAAAGATCCAGTTCAGCGCCGTCCGATAAAACGGACGACTCTAATTTCTTTTCTTCCGGCGACCCGGGGCTGTTGAGTTCAGAAAACATGGGCTACAAATACAGTTTAAACGGTTTACCAGTTTGCCGGAAGCCTGGCGCGAAGGGGATCGTAAACGCCATCACGGTTTGGTTATCAAAACACCTGTTACCCGATCATTCACAGACTCGGCCAGCTTTCTCGCCTGGTCCTGCGTCGTTCCGTTCAGCAACTCAAAATCAACAGTCGCGTCCGCCAACAGCGGCACGGTTTGGTGAAACATCTCCATCCGGATGACGAACTTTCCATCCGCCCCCTGGATCGCTTTGAAGCGGCAACTGCCTCGCTCTACGTTTGCCATAAATTTGTCTTCATAAAGGCGCGATGTTATCACATCGCCGCCTCCCTTGACGGTTCGACAAAATGAACCCCATGCTCGCCAAATAGTGTCTAATGCATACAGTGGATTCCGATCGCGAAAAACCCAAACGCCCTGCCCGAGAAAGGCTTATCGCCGTTCTTCCCCAGGTCTGGGAACTTATTCGACCGCGCCGCGCAGTGCTCGCCCTGGGCTTTCTGCTGATGGTGATCAATCGCGTTTCGGGTCTTGTGCTTCCCTACTCCACCAAATATCTGATCGATAGCGTCATCATTAAGCACAACACTCAACTGCTGAAACCGCTGGTGCTCGGAGTATTAGGTGCTACCGTAATTCAGGGAATCACGTCGTTTTCGTTGACGCAATTGCTCTCGAAGGCCGCACAGCGGCTGATCACGGAACTTCGTCAAAAGGTTCAAGCGCACATCGGCTGGTTGCCAGTATCTTTTCACGATTCAACCAAAAGTGGTGTGCTGGTCTCGCGCATCATGAGCGATGTCGAAGGTGTTCGCAACTTGATCGGTACCGGATTAGTCGATTTGGTTGGAGGCCTGATGACCGCGGGAATTGCGCTGGTCGTGCTGTTCCGCATCAGCGCCCTCATGACCGCCGTGGCTTTCGGATTCTTGCTGCTATTTGCAGGTGCTCTCTATAAAGCCTTTGGGACCATCCGTCCCATCTTTCGCGAGCGCAGCAAAATTAATGCTGAAGTGACTGGCCGGCTTGCGGAATCGCTTGGAGGGGTTCGGGTGGTCAAGGGTTATCACGCCGAAGCGCGCGAGGAGAATGTTTTTGCGCGCGGTGTGCAACGCCTGCTCGAAAACGTTCTGCGAACTCTAACTGCCACATCGGTGATG
>DATHPO010000234.1:0-10365 GCA_035483835.1 Terriglobales bacterium | reverse complement strand
AGCCCCTCTACGATGTGCTCGCGCGATTTGAGTTTGCCAGCCGCCATCCACGCCGCCATCTCCCGTGCGGCCTCAGGGTAACGATCAGCGTAGTCGAACACGACCATACCTTTCATGCTGGCGCGATTAACAAGAAGCGAGAGATAGTTCGAGGGTCCTTTGATTGGTGTGGTATTGCAGTATTGCGAGATTGCACCGCAGATGACCACTCGTGCGCCGCGCGCGAGCTGCGTGAGCGCAGCGTCGAGGATGTCGCCGCCCACGTTGTCGAAATAAACGTCAATGCCATTCGGGCAATGCTGCCGCAGAGATTTGCGGACGTCTTCCGACTTGTAGTCGATGGCGGCGTCGAGGCCGAGCTCCTTCACAATGTAGTTGCACTTCTCGGCCCCGCCGGCGATGCCCACAACGGTGCAGCCTTTTATTTTGGCGATCTGTCCTACGACCGCTCCAACCGCTCCGGCCGCGCCTGAGACCACTACGGTCTGGCCGGGCTTTGGCTGGCCGACATCCAGCAAGCCAAAATAAGCGGTCATTCCCGGCATTCCAAGCGTCCCGAGAAAGACGGGGAGAGGAACCGCGCCGGCATTTACCTTCGTAATGCCATTGCCGTTCGAAATTGCGAATTCCTGAACGCCCAAGGCGCCGTAAACGTAATCGCCGACGGCATACCTGGAATTTTTCGACTCCGTTACGCGCCCCAGCCCCCCAGCCCGCATCACCTCGCCGATTGCGACCGGAGCAATGTACGATTTCCCTTCGTTCATCCACCCGCGCATGGCCGGATCGAGCGAGATATACAGAATCTTAATGAGCAATTCACCTTCACCAGGTTCGCGAACGGGTTCTTCCTTGTATGTCCAATCGGTTCGCTTGGGCATACCTACGGGCCGCACAGCAAGCTCGAATTTGTGATTCAATTTGCTCATAGGTGTTCCCTCCGGTGCTAAAGCTGCGACAGAGCCATAATCTAACCGACTGTTGATAGTCGCTTACAGATGACTGTGACTAACGCGGCCGGCATTGTATATAATCGCGCACACTGTGCCAAGTCAGGACATTCTCTGGACCGGGAGGTCTAAATGGCCGGAGCACCTGCAAATGTACTGAACATTCTGCGGCCGCCTGTGTTTGCCACCCCTGCCGAAGAGCGCCTGCATCGCAAACGCATGTTGGCCGCCGCATTCCGTCTTTTTTCGCGTTTCGGATTCGATGAAGGAGTGGCGGGACACATCAGCGCACGCGATCCGGAACGACTCGACCACTTCTGGGTGAATCCATTCGGGATGCACTTCAGCCAAATTCGCGCGTCCGACCTGATTCTGGTGAATCATCGCGGCGAAGTCGTCGAAGGAAATTATCCGGTTAATGGAGCGGCTTTTGCCATCCACTCTCAGGTACACGCCGCACGTCCTGACGTGATTGCGGCGGCGCATGCGCATTCGATGTACGGGAAATCCTGGGCGTCGCTCGGTCGGCTGCTCGACCCTATCACGCAGGATGCCTGCGCGTTTTACGAGGACCACGGGCTGTTCGCGGAGTTCACCGGAGTGGTCTATGAAACGTCGGAAGGTGAGCGGATCGCGCAGGCCCTCGGACAGCACAAAGCTGCGATTCTGCGCAATCACGGATTAATCACCGTCGGCCACTGCGTCGAGGAAGCGGCGTGGTGGTTCATCACTATGGACCGCAGTTGCCAGGCACAGTTGCTCGCAGAGGCGGCAGGCGTACCGGTGAAGATCGATCATGCCACCGCCATTGCGACCAGGGAGCAGGTGGGAAGCCACCTCGCAGGATGGTTCCAGTTTCAGCCACTGCTCGCGCGTATTATCCAGGATGAGCCTAATCTGCTTGAATAGCTTCCCTGCTGCTGCTGGAGGGGTACTAAGTCAACGCGGCAACAGCTTCGCTCAATGCTAAAACGGCGCGCCGGACACGGGAACAACTCAGAGATGCCGATGGAATCACCGGAACATTTCGACGTACTGATCGTGGGCGCCGGAATATCCGGTATTGACGCTGCTTACCATTTACAGACCGCCTTACCGGGAAAGACCTACGCGATTCTCGAGGCGCGCGACGCGATCGGCGGAACGTGGGATCTTTTTCGCTATCCAGGCGTGCGCTCCGATTCTGATATGCACACTCTCGGATTTCCTTTTCGGCCATGGCAGGCGGACGAGGCGATCGCAAGTGGACCTGCCATCTGGAATTATATCTGTGAGACCGCGACACACTATGGCATCGACCGCCACATCAGACTGGGACATCGGATGATTCGAGCTTCCTGGTCTTCAGCAGATGCGCGCTGGACGGTCGAGGCGCAGACCAAAGATGGACGGATCGTGCGTCTGGTCTGCAGCTTCCTTTATATGTGCAGTGGTTATTACAGTTACGAAAAAGGCTTCAGCCCGGACTTTCCGGGTATAAAACGGTTCAAGGGGCAGTTCTTGCATCCACAGGAGTGGCCTGAGGCCCTCGATTATGCGGGCAAGCGAATCATTGTCATTGGAAGCGGCGCTACGGCGGTGACGCTGGTTCCAGCGCTTGCCAAGGATGCCGCCCATGTGACCATGCTGCAGCGCTCTCCCAGCTATGTCGTTACCCGTCCAAGCAAGGACGCAACGGCCATCTGGATGCATCGGCATTTGCCAAAAAGGCTTGCGGCGAAACTCACAAAATGGAAGAACGTGCTGTACAGCATCACCGTGTTTCACCTCGCGCGCACCAAACCAGAGAAGATGAAGGGGTTGATCATCAAGGGGGTCAAGCGACAGCTCCATCCCGATTACGACGTCGAGCGGCATTTTACGCCGCGCTATAACCCATGGGACCAGCGTATATGCCTGGTGCCCGACGGCGACCTGTTTGCCGCGATCCGCTCTGGCCGCGTCGAGATCGTCACCGACACGATCGCAGAAGTTGTGGAGTCCGGCGTCCGTTTAAGCTCCGGCACAACATTGCCGGCGGATATCATCGTTTCCGCGACAGGCCTTGTCGTGGAGCTGATGGGCGGGGCTGAAATTCTCATTGATGGCGTGCCGGCCAAATTTCACGAGAAGTTGGTATACAAAGGCGCAATGTTCAGCGGTATTCCGAATCTAGCGTTCGCCTTTGGGTATACGAATAATTCTTGGACGCTGCGGTGTGATCTCACGGCGCGTTTTGTCTGCCAGCTGCTCAAATATATGGATCGTAAGGGATGGTCGGTATGTGTACCGAGTCTTCCGGATCCTTCCATCAACCCCGAGCCTTTGGTCGATTTTAGTTCCGGCTATATCCGCCGTGCCGATGGCGTTCTGCCCAGGCAGGGACAGAAAACGCCGTGGAGAGTGCACCAGAATTATGTGAAAGACCTCGCCTCCTCTACATTTGGGTCGGTAAGCGACGGGACCATGAATTTTCTTCGAACGTCGGAAGCTTACGATGGCGGTCGCGTTAGTAACGTTCATCCCTGTGTCCCCATCTGATTTGATGATTTTCTCCACCCCCGCCGGGATCTAATTTTTTGGGCAATCGGAGGATTCATGCCGTTTGTTGAAAATCAAGGCGTCAAAATTTACTGGGATGAAGAGGGCTCTGGCGAACCTCTGCTGCTCATCATGGGCCTGAGCTATCCATCTTACATGTGGCATCGCATCCGGCCGGTTCTTGCTCAAACCTATCGCACGATCGCTCTCGATAATCGCGGCGTGGGACAAAGCGACGTACCCCCTGGCGTTTATTCCATCGCATTGATGGCCTCCGACGCAGCCGCCGTGCTCGATGCTGCGGACGTCCAGAGCGCGCATGTATTCGGCGTTTCGATGGGGGGCATGATTGCGCAGGAATTCGCTTTGCAATATCCGAAGCGCGTGCGTTCGCTGATTTTGGGTTGTACCGCTGCAGGCGGCCCCCATGCGGTGCAGGCCGAACCCGAAGTTCTTGAAGTTCTAATGCGCCAAGGTATGACCCCGGAAGAAGCAAAGGAAGCCATCATCCCATTCATCTACGACTCTGGCACGCCGCGTGAGCGAATCGATGAAGATATGGCTATCCGTATGAAGTGGTATCCCACTGCACAAGGGTACATAGGCCAACTACAGGGGATCATCGGTTGGGAGGCCTACAGCCGTATCGCGCAAATAACGGCTCCAACAATGGTCATTCACGGCGAGACCGACGCGCTCATTCCGCCCGCAAATGGCCGGCTAATCTCCAAACGTATTCCTCACGCCAAGCTGGTGCTGATTCCTCATGCCAGCCACATTTTCGAGACCGACCAGCCTGCCGTAGCAAACCACGCAATTTTAGAATATCTGGCCACTCAAGGTGGCCATGTGCAAGCCTCCGCGACTTAGATCGCAACCCAGGGTAGAGTCATGCGTTTGAAGAAATTTACAATGGCCTGCACTTGCTCGGGAGCGGGAGATTATGACTAGCGCAATGAACCTTGAGAACCGCACGGCGGTGATCACCGGCTCTGCCAGCGGCATCGGCCGTGCCATTGCCGTATCGCTCGCTCGCCGGGGCTGCAACCTCGCGCTCGCTGACGTGAATGAGGCGGGACTATCAGAAACGGCGCGTATGGCACAATCAGCTCAGAAGGATCCCACAAACCAGCCCGCTCCGCGGCGCGCGCTGCACGTCAGCCAACATCGTATCGACGTTGCAGACTGTCGTGCGGTGGCCGCGTTTCCACAAGTTGTGATCGCTGCGCATCCCCGGGTGGACATCCTCGTTAACAACGCGGGGGTCGCCATCGGCGGTACGTTCGAAGCGGTCAGCGAGGAAGATTTCGAGTGGTTATTCGAAATTAACTTCTGGGGCGTGGTGCGTATGACCCGGGCGTTTCTGCCTCTGTTGCAACAAAGCGATGACGCACGCGTGGTGAATCTTTCGAGTGTATACGGACTGATCTCGCCGCCCGGACAAACGGCGTACTCGGCAAGCAAGTTCGCTGTGCGCGGATTTTCAAATTCACTGCGGCACGAACTCGCGGGTTCGAAAGTCGGGGTCACGGTCGTTCACCCGGGCGGCGTCGCAACTTCGATTGCGGATAACGCTCGACTGCCCAAGGACATGCCTCCGGAAGAAGTCGCGCAGCGCAAAGCCATCGCAAAAAAAGCGCTGCGGATGCCGCCCGCAGCTGCCGGCGAAATTATCGTAAAGGGCATCGAACGCCGCTCGCCGCGTGTGCTGGTCGGCAACGACGCCAAGTTTCTGGCATTCCTCGAACGCCTGGCGCCGATTTCGTACTGGAAAATCTTCAGCCGCTTGATTCCCAGGTCGTAATGGTCCTTATGGAATTGGCTGCGACGAGCGACGGGAGTTCGAGAAGGGTCCCCGTAGTCCGAAGCCAGTGAGCGTCTGTGTACTCGTATGGGTGATGTTGCTGGCGCGGTCTGAATTGCGATGACACCCGAGTCAACTCCGAGCGGCGGCTACGCACCTCACGCGGACACCTTTTGATCAGCAGGCGGTTACAAGATCAGCCCATAATTGAGTCCATCGCTGCGTCGTGCCTCCTCGATGACCGCACGGAGAGCGGCAACCTCATGAGTGATGAACACCGTAGGAGCGGCTGCTGACATCATCATGTGCCTCGAGTTTGGCAGGTAGAGTGAAACAAAAACTTGCACCGCGCGGAGAGTTTTCGGCAGCCCACAAGCGCCCGCCGTGCGATTCCACGATGGAGCGGCTGATCCGAAGACCTAGGCCCGTGCCGTGACTCTTGGTAGTAAAGAAGGCATTGAAGATCTTGCTCGCGTGCTGCTGGGGCAGCCCCACCCCAGTATCGATCACCGAAACCAGAACTTGCCCGTTTTCCGTTCGTTGCGATCGGATGACGAGCTCTCTGGCCCCATCCACATCCTTCATCGCATCGATGCTGTTCACGATGAGATTCATTATGACTTGTTGCAATTGGACGGGATCTCCGATGATGTGAGGAAGATCTGCGGCCAACTCCGCTTGCACTGAAATGTTGTATCGTGCCGCTTCGCTGTAGAGCAGGACGATCATCTTCGGAATAACTTCGTTTATATCGACCAACTCCCGTTCGGCCGGGCTCTTCTTGAAGAGCAGGCGGACCCGGTTGATGATCTCCGCCGCACGGGTTGCGTCCTTGACGACTCTCGCCGCCGCGGCGCGCGCCTCTTCCACGTCGGGAGGATCGCGCATCAGCCAGCGCAAGCAGGTATTCGCATCGGTGACTGCGGCGGCAATCGGTTGATTCACTTCGTGAGCGAGGGAGGCAGTCAGTTCTCCCATGGTGGTGACGCGGTTCACGTGCGCAAGCTCCGCCTGCGATTGCCGCAGCGCTTCTTCGTCTCGCTTGCGTTCGCTTACATCCATTACCGCTCCAATAAACTCGATGGTTCCCGATTCGTCGCCTAGAGCATGAGCCACAACATGGACATATTTGACGGAACTATCCGGCATCATCAAGCGATATTCATGGTCAAAATCCTCCCCATCCCGCGCCGCGCGCTCGATTGTCTGTTTCACCAGGGCCGCGTCTTCAGGGTGAACCCGTTGCAGAATAAGTTCCATGGTCGGTTTCGTCGCTCGGTCGTATTGGAAAATTCGAAAGGATTCCTCAGACCAGATGATCTCGCCGGTGGCAGCTTTCCATCCAAAACTGCCCGTGCGGCTTAATCGCTGTGCTTCCGATAAATATGCCTCGCTTTGCTGCAGCTTCTCTTCCTGCAGTTCCAAGGCCTGGGCAGCGAATCGCCTGTCCGTCCAGGACGTCAGCACAGCTAGCCCAAGGACGAAAAAGGTGACCGCGGCAATTCCGGCGGTGCCAAGCGTGGAAATGCTTGCGGCATGGGACAAGTTCGTCGGCATGCCGGAGGGTATGAAGCTGGCAGCGGCCATGCCGGTGTAATGCATGACAGGGATGGCGACACCCATCACGACGGCTCCAGTTAACTTTTCCCAGCCGATCCCCTTTGTCTCATCTCGTAAGTGAAAGCTAATCCAAAGCGCGGCGAGAGAAATCAGAACCGCGAACACGACGGAGAGGACGACGAGAAAGAAATTAAACTGGCATACGGCAGGTAAACGCATGGCGGCCATGCCAATGTAATGCATGCTCGAGATGCCCGCACCCATCAGGACACTTCCAGCGAGTGCTCGGAACGCACCCATTTTCTGCCGGCTCACCACCCCTAGGGCAACGACCGAAGCGAGAATGGCCGCAAACAGTGACAGCAGAACGGTCGGCCAATGGTATGCCACGGGAATCGGTAGGATGAACGCGAGCATCCCAATGTAGTGCATGGACCAAATGCCAGTCCCCATGGCACCGGCCCCGCCCAGGAGCCAAACCGCGCGAGTCCAACCGCCCGCAGCAGTCACGCGACCTGCAAGATCCAGAGCAGCGTACGACGCAAACACGGCGATCAACACCGAAAGCGCCACCAGCGCGTAGTTGTATGAGCCGATCAAGTTCACGGCAGCTGGTGACTCCATCCGGTTGCGACGCGGAACAAGTCGCACCGCGCTTCAATTGAGAAATAAGAAATCAAGCGGCTCCTTGGCGCCAGCGCCAATTCTTGCCGAGTTCGAAGCTGCGTATCGACCTTAACGGAAAGGGCGCGTGTGAGGGGCGACAGGCGGCGCGAATGACCGTCTGAGAACGGAATTTGGAAACCATACGGGGCTGTGTTTGGAAGCCCATGCAGGCAGTATGTGCAGACATTATGATATTTCCGTAACGACCGGAAGCCCAAGCTTCGAACCACTTAATGGTGTCACGAATGGTAACTTCATAGCGGGGAGCGGGCTTGGCATCCTCACTGTCGCCTCTTGCGACTTTCTCGATCAGATCAACGGGTCTTGGGCTACTACCGATTGCCAGGGTGGGTATGCTGATTGGCGCGGGCTTCGCCATACTTACCACCTTACAGCAGGCAATTTAGCTCATCGCCGTGAAGATTAACAAGCCCGAGTTCGACGGGAATCTACGGAGGCGCTGGAGAAAACTGATGCAGCTTGCTCTGCTGATCTATCATTCATGCGAGAGTTTGCCATGCGGAAGAACGACTACAACGACTCACCACTTGAGCCAGGAGGCCACGGTCCGCCTAAAATAAGCCGGGTGCGAACCTCGGCACTTCTCCAATATTCCGATGTTGGGCAAGTTGGACAGTTCCGCGCGGCGATCGAATTTTGCCATTTCGATTTAGGTCGGCAAAGACATGCGGCGAAGAAGGCTTTGAAAACGGGGACCAGGGCGGAGGTCATCGAAGAGCAGGTCAGATTTCAGAAACAAGGAAATGTCTAAAGACTTCTCCAAGCAGGCTTTCTCTTGAACGGCTCTGGACGGTGTTGAATCGACACAGTTATACCTTCAGGACCCGTACGCCGTGATAGGCCTGCGGAGCTTGTTCAGATATAACAGTTCGGCCAACTTGCGTGCATCGATGCGGTGACTCTTGTTGCTAGCTTTCAACCAGGCATTCCGACGCGGAAAGTGGCCTGAACGCGTCAGAACCCGCCACCTCCGCCGCCGCCAAAGCCACCGCCGGAACTCCCACTGTCACTAAAACCTGAGCCGCTGCTGGCGCCTGAACTGCTCGAGCCGCCGGAACTGCGCGACGATGACGCCATCACGTTTCCTACGTGGCTCGACATGACGTTGAGGTCGTTGACGAAGAGCGAGGGCTGGAAACTACAGCCGGCGGCACCCAGATACCACTGCGGCGGCTGCACGCCGATGCTAGAGAACACCTGCACCCACTTTTTCTCGACGCGCAGGGCCATCGCGTACGGCAGATATTTCTCGAATAGCTCGGGCGTTTTCTCGAGGCGCTCGATCTGATCCTTCTCCACTCGACCGAGGAACTCCTCGAAGCCAAGCACTTTCGCGTACGCTCGAGCGCCGGCGACCGTCCGGCCGGCGGTCATAAACCTTCCAAATACGGCGATAATGATCCCGCTGACGACGGCGGCCACGATCCACGGCAGCGGAGCCGTTGCCGTCATGGACGCCAGCACGTTCCCTAGCAGAAGCATCAGGAACCCAACGAGGAATCCCAGGACGACGATTCCCTGCTTATGCAGGTCCGGCCGGCGGAGGTAATAACCATCCTTCCTCAAGGTGTCAAAGATGTAGGTGCGGATAATGGGCAGGTGAAGGCTGAATCGGTTTTGAAGGTCAGACAGCGCGACCTTAGGCAGCGGAACCTTTTCGAGCTCCGAGATTGCGTGAGAAGCTTCTGATGCGGCGGCTGCATACTGCGTTGGGATCGCCGGATACTGCTGCGCCGCCGACATAGCCATCGCGCCAGTGATCTGGGCGAAGGCCGGCGGGAGATTCTTGCTAACGTCCTGCAATCTAGCCAACAACATGAGCGCAGGATTTTCCGGGACAAAAATGCCGCGCAGCATCTGTTGCTCGTGGGGCTTTAGCTCTTTCCAATCGCCGGGCGGCTTCTTCAGATGAAATATATAATCCTTCATAATGCCAAGCTGCAAATTTTGGTCTTGGCATTCAATTATGAGGTAGCCCTTCACGGCGAGGTCCACCAGCGTAGCAGTGATGTCACTCATCGCAACTTTGGCATCCACGAGAGTGCCGCACTCCGCAGGCGTGAGATTGTCGGGAGGGTCATACTGTACGGTGATCGCATCTCGTTCGGGGTCCCTCCCGCTTGTCCACCACCAATAGAACATCAGGATAAACACCCCGACAGGGATGTAAATCGGCCAATTATTGCGCAGGATGAATTGGATCTTCTGGCTTGCGGTGGGCTCGTGAACAAATCCCTTGTCCCAGCCCACGACGGCGGTGAGGCCTTCGTGAAACTCAAGCGAGTGCGTGGAGCGAAACTCGACGGAATTGCTTCTCGATTCGACCTCCGCATCCTGAACGCGTGAACCGAACGGGCCACTGTAGGAGGTGGCATGAAGGCCTGTGACGCCGGCCGGAAGTGAGATCTTCGCACTTGCATGTTCAATTGTGGCTTCCCATTCATTGCCCGTTACGTTCCAGTACAGCTCGTCGTGATCGTCGAAGAAAGTCAACGCATTGAGCACGCGATAGCGAAGAATGACCGTACGCGTCGCGTTATCCGGATTCGGCACATAGATTTTGAATTTTGTGTTGCGTCCTTGCCAGCTTTGCTCGTACTTGAGCGGTTGGCCGGTGTCGTCCGTGACGCTGAGCGGTTCGAGAACTAGCGTGTAGGTGAGCCCTGCGGGCGTAATGTACTCGACCGGGATCGCGCGGTAGATGCCGTGCCAATTCGATCCGATGAACTGCGCTTCGATGGCTTCCCTGACTTCGATCGTGCCGTCGGGGCTTATTACCACCTGTTCGTCGAAATGCTGGACGACGATCTCCCGCGCCGCCAACGGGAGCGTGACTAGCAATGC